>JBBRIY010000281.1:0-4127 GCA_038220215.1 Propionibacteriales bacterium | reverse complement strand
AGGCGGTGAAGATCCCCCGGGTGGCCATCACCTCACGCAGGCGCCACTGGTAGGCGACGTGACGTTTCATCAGGTGTTCCTCTCCGTGCGCAGGGCGGCGTCCATCGTGGCGTCCAGGGTCCGGCGCAGGGTCCTGGTGCGGAAGTCCGAGGACACGCAGGTGTAGATCGACGTCGTGGACGCGTGCTCGTGGCCGACTTGCTGCTGCGTTATCTTGAGTTCGCGGCCCGGATTGCCTCCTGACCTGCATGTTTGCGTCGCGGTCATCGTCCGCGACGCGTTCGATGTGGACATGTTGGCCTCCGTCAGCATGGATGGATCGTTATCGTCTTGGGATGTTCGCCGCCGCTGGGTCGCGGGCTGGCTCGGCTTGTCGAGGCTCGTTGCTCACCGAGGGCTCGGGCGAGGTTGTCCCGGAGTCGCGTGTTCTCATCGGTGAGCCGTCGGATACGGTCAACGGCGGCCTCGAGGCGGCGCAGCAAGGACGCCTCGGACGTGCGTTGATGCGCCGGGATTCGGGAGGTCGGTGCCCGACGGTGCGCCGCTCGCAGGTGTTCGATCTCGGCGCGAAGGTCGGGCTCGGCGTAGAGCCAGGACCGGGAGACGCCTGCCTGTCGGGCGACAGCCTCGAAGGTGACCGGTTCACCAGCGGCGTCCATGGTTCGCAGCGCTCGGATGGCCTTGGCTCGGGTGAGCTGGCTGCGTTGGCGGGCGGCGTCAATGATGTGTCGGCTGTTGTCAGATTGCATCAGCGGCAACTTCCGGCTGGGTGGCATCGACCTGCAGGACGGCGATGATCTTCTCGAGGTTGCCCAGGACCTGGCGGTTCATCTCGACCAATCGGGTCTGGCCACGGGCTTCTGCGGCGGAGATGAGCTGCAGTACCTGGTGGTGCTGCTCGCGGTGCTGGGGCAGGAACTCAGTTGTGGTGACGAACAGGGGGCAGGCCAGGCAAGTGTTCGCGTGTGGGCAGGTCTTCTGCGCGGGCAGGTCGCAGAAGCCGTTCGGCAGAACCTGGCTCGCGCGACTCAACCGGTGCATGGCCCAGTCGGCGTTCGATAGTGGGTCGTCGGGGTCGATCGTGACGGCCTCGCCGGTGGCGTCAACCTTGCGTGCGTTCTCCCAGTGGCGACGCACGGTGGTGTCATGCAGCCGGGCGTAGTGCGCGGTCATCTCGGCAGAGGTGTGGTCGAGCAACACCCGGACGACCTCTTGCGGGACATCGCGGTTGATCAGCCTGGTCCCGAAGGTGTGACGCCACTGGTGAGGCGTCAGATGCACGGGTCGCCCATGCTCGTCGCGGGCGTCGCACCGCTTGAGCCAGATGCCGAGTTGACCACGGTAGGAGTGCGCGGTCAGAGGTCGGCGTCCATCAGGGTTCATCTTCTGCGCCGGGAACAGCCAAGGGCCACCACCTGGCCAGCGGCCAGCCACTCGCTGTTGCTGGGCGACGATGTCCGCCTCGACCTCGTCGTCGATCGGGACCACGGCCTCGCGTTTCATTTTCCTGTTGAAGTAGCGCAGATAGGGGGCGTCGTCGCCGCCGCGGATGATGCAGTCGAATGCGAGACCACAGGCATCACCGACCCGCAGCCCGCAGCGCATCAGGATCAGCGTCAGCAGCCGACCGTCAAGGTGGTGCCAACGGTCGAGGTTGGCGGGCGCTTCGAGCTGGGCCATCACTTGCTCGGCCAGGGCCCGGGGTAGTCGCTTGGCGGGTGGGGGGAAGTCCTCTGGGTAGAAGACGGTGCCCGTCGGTAAACCCTGGTCCCAGCCGTGGCGGCGTACGGCCAGGAAGAAGGCGTTCAGTGAGCTGATGTCCCGACCGCGGGATTGGGTCGCTCGAGCGTCGTGGGTCAGGTCGGCCAGGTAGCGTTCGAGCACTGCACGATCCACTGCGGCCAGGCGGTCCACCGCGACAGAGGGATCGGCCAGGAAGCCAGCGAGCCGGGTCAGGGCCAGGATGTCGATCCTCGCCTGGTTCACGCTGCGTCCGACGCTGAGCCGCCAGCGGACGAACCGTTTTACTAGCTCACGCAGCCATGGCTGGGCGATCCGGTCGAACCGGAGCCGTGCATGTGTTCCCTCGAGGCCAAGGCGACGCAGCTCCCACACGTCGTTGCTGAACTCGCTCTCCCACCCGCTGCCCTGCGCAAGGTCGGTCAGGTGCTCGTGGGCGTAGCGCAGGAACGCCAGCTGCCCGTTGTGATGATGGCTAGAGCCAGGTCTGGTGGCGGCGAAGTACTCGGTCCATCGGGTCATTGGCCACTCAAGCAGCGAAGCGACGCCACTGTCGGCGGCCAACCGGATCACCGGGGTTACCGTCTTGGCGGCGGTGCTGGCCTTCCGCTCGTCTCGGCGGCACTGCAGCGCGTACGGCAATTCCAACTTCAGCTGCCGCGCGTGGCCCAACGGACCGAAGTCGAACTTCTCGTCGCCGATCGACTCGCAGCCGCGTACGAACTCGTCAAGGTCGGGGCGGCCGATCGCATACCAGCGGGATCTGTGGTTCAGGCACAACGCTGAGGTGCCCTGCGTCCACAAGATGCAGAACGACAGCCGGCAGACCTGGTGGAGGTGGTCGTCGGCGACCGGCGTCAACGCTGCCGCCCAGGTCGTGCGCTCGGGTTGGCCCCAGCGTTGGCACAAAACAACGTGGCGGACCCAAAGCCCTTGCCGTGCCCCCCCCAACCGGCATCCGCGTGCCCCACACGGGGTCAACGAGGCTTGGCCGACCGGGTCGGGTCCGGGATCGGCGATGAACGCCGCGACATCCAAGCGGCCTCCCGTCTGCCACCGGCGGTAGTGGCTGGGGCAGAGCCGTCCGATGCGAGATTGGCCGGGGCAGCTCGGAACCAGGCACGTCGTCATGTCGAAGATCAGCTCGCCTGGTGCGGGGACGAATACCTCAACCCGGAATTCCACCCGCACCGCGGACATCAGTTTGGCTAACAGCCCCGACCCGGCAGCGGGAACGGCCGATGTCGCCTCGCTCACCAGGCCACCTCGCGACCAGTGAGGAACCCCGCGGCTTCGAGGGCTCGTCGGGCGTCCTCGGCCGACAAGTGGCCGTAGACGTCGACCGTCGTCGCGATAGAGGTGTGACCCAGCAACGCGCTGACCACCTCGATCGGCGTGTTCAGTCGGAGAAGTCGGGTGGCGTAGGAGTGCCGGAACCAGTGCGGATCGAAGTCGACGCCGCTGTCTCGGCGCAGCCGCCGGACCAGGTCGTAGACCGCGGCGTACGTCATCGGGGCGCCGTAAGCCCCGCCCCACAGGTTGACGAAGACGTAGTCGCTGTCCAGGTCGCCGTACTCGGCGTGGAGGTAGTCCACGTAGAGGCGGACCACGTCCGGGCCGATCGGGATGGTGCGTGGCGACACCGACTTCGCCCACGCACGGTTGTCGTTGACCCGCCGCGTCACGGTCACCTCGCCCTCCGCGGCGGCCACGTCCTCGTGGCGAAGGCCCAGCGCCTCACCAATCCGCAGCCCTGACTCCCACAACAGCACGAACAAGAACCGGTCCCGCATCCTGGTGCATGCGTCGAGGATTGCCTGGACCTGCGTGACGGTGAGGATCGTCGGGTGCCTACGGGGCTCCCTGAGCTTGATCGTGCGGCGACGCTCCGGTTGCCCGCCCGCCAGGTGATAAAGAAACGGCTTCCAGCCCGTGCGTCGAGCACGGACCGGCTGCAACTCGGTGACCAGATCGCCCAGATCAACTCCATGGCGCGAGTGGAAGACGTACAGCCCGCTCACCGCGGACAGCTTCCGGTTGACGGTGCTCACCCCGCAGTGATGCTTCGCCGACGGCAGCAAAGCCATGCCACCGTCGCGGCCAGTTGGCGGCAGCCGCAACCAGGCCACGAACTCACCCAGGTCCTCCAATCGCACCTCGGCCCAGTCCAGGCCGCGCTGATCGAGGAAGACGAACCAGTCCTTGAGGTCGTGGGCGTAGGCCTTGATCGTGTTCGGGGACCGCTCGATGTTGGTCAGGTAGGCCAGGTAGGACTCGACCGGCTCGATCGTCCTGCCGTCGTCACCGAGCACGGTCCACGACTCAAGCGACGAGGCGGGCATCAAGACCCGTTGCACAAGCATCGAACCTCCGGGGAATCAGCGTGA
>JBBRIY010000280.1:0-4141 GCA_038220215.1 Propionibacteriales bacterium | reverse complement strand
AGCTCGGCGTTGATCGGATCCACCTTGCGCAGCTGGCAGCACAGCGTGGGGTTGCGGTCGTGCAGCTTCTCGCCGTACTTCGCGTCCTGCTCGGGCACGGTCTGGATCGGCAGCACGTCGATGATGTGGGCGTCGATCACGCTGGCGAGGGCGTCACGGGTGCCGATGGTTTCTGCGAAGTGGTAGCCGGTCTCGAGGAACAGCACGTCGACGCCGGGTGCGACCCTCGCCACCAGGTGCGGCAGGACGGTGTCGCCGGCCATGGAGCAGGCGACGGCCAGGTTCGGACCGAAGGTCCGCGCCGCCCAGGCGACGACCTCCTGGGCCGTGGCGTCGGCGAGTTCGTCGCCGGCACGCTCAGCGAGTTTCCTGAGCTCGTCGTTGGTGCGGATGCGTCCCGGACCGTGGGTGACCAGCGTCATCGCAGTGAATCCTCATCGACCCGGTGAGACCAGTCGGCGAACGACTCGCCGGCCTCGCGGCCGGCCACGAAGGACCGGGTGACGCGTTCCACGTAGTCGGGCAGGTCGGTTGCGGTCACCTTCAGGCCGCGGACGGTACGGCCGAGGCCGGCATCGTCGCGGTCGATCGAGGCGAGGCCGCCACCGAGGTGCACCTGGTAGGCGAACTCCTCGGTGCCGTCGGCGCCCTTCATGAGCTGGCCCTTGAGGCCGATGTCGGCGATCTGGATGCGGCAGCACGAGTTGGGGCAGCCGTTGACGTGCAGGCTGATCGGCCGGTCGAGGTGGAGGTCGCCGAGGCGCGACTCCATCTCGTCGATGACCTCGGCTGCGGCCTGCTTGGTCTCGACGAAGGCGAGCTTGCAGTACTCGATCCCGGTGCAGGCCATGGTCGAACGGCGGAACGGGCTGGGGCTGGCGGTCAGGCCGAGCGGCTCCACGGCCGCCAGGAGTGCGTCCAGCTTGTCGGGCGCGATGTCGAGGACCAGCAGCTTCTGGTGCGGGGTGAAGCGGACGCGGTGCGAACCGGCAGCCTCGGCAGCGTCGGCGAGCGCGGCGAGGATGTCGCCGGACACCCGCCCGACGGTGGGGGCCAGACCCACGTAGGCCAGTCCGTCCTTCTGGGTATGGACGCCGACGTGGTCGCCGGGTTCGTCCGGGACGACCGGGGCCGGGCCATCGGCGAGGCGGTAGCCGAGGTACTCGGTTTCGAGGATGTCGCGGAACTTCTCCGGACCCCAGTCGGCCAGCAGGAACTTCAGGCGGGCCTTGTTCCGCAGCCGCCGGTACCCGTAGTCGCGGAAGATCCGGACGACCCCGTACCAGACCTCCGCAGCCTGGTCGGCACGGACGAAAGCGCCGAGGCGCTCGGCGAGGCGCGGGGCCACGCTGAGGCCGCCGCCCACCCACAGGTCGTAGCCGGCGCCGAGTTCGGGGTGCATGACCCCGACAAGGGAGATGTCGTTGATCTCGTGGACGACGTCCAGGCTGGGATGGCCGGTGATGGCCGACTTGAACTTGCGGGGCAGGTTGGCCAGCTCCGGGTCACCGATGAAGCGCTCGACGATCTCGGCGATGACCGGGCTCGGGTCGATGATCTCGTCGTCCGCGATGCCGGCGACCGGCGAGCCGAGGATGACCCGCGGGGTGTCACCGCAAGCCTCGGTCGTCTGCATGCCGGCGGCCTCGAGGCGGGCCCAGATCTCGGGCACCTTCTCGATCTCGATCCAGTGGTACTGGATGTTCTGCCGATCCGAGATGTCTGCGGTGTTCCTGGCGTAGTCGGTGGAGATGCCGGCGAGCGTCCGCAGCTGGTCGGTGGTGATGGCCCCGCCGTCCAGCCGGACGCGCATCATGAAGTACCGGTCACTCAGCTCGTCCGGACCCAGCGAGGCCGTCCGGCTGGCGTCGATGTCCTGGCGACGCTGCGTGTACAGCCCCCACCAGCGCAGGCGTCCGTGCAGGTCATCTGCCGGGATGGAGTCGAAGCCGTGGGTGGCGTAGACCTGCTCCACGCGCTGACGGACGGTCAGCGGGTCGTCGACGGCCTTGAATTCCTCATTGTGGTTCAGCGGGGTCTGGCCATCAACGGCCCATTGTCCGTTGGAGCGGGGCTGGCGCGGAGTGCTGGTCATGCAACCTCTTCGGGTTCTGGGCTCCTGGGCCGCAAGACCGGACAACGCCGGACCGGGGCTTTGTCGCCCGGCTACTGGTGTGGGGTGCGGGGCGCGTCAGTACGCGCAACACATCGAACGGCGAAGGTCCACGCCACGCAGGCCTGGCACACGTTGGTTCCGTTCGAGCATGGGCGCGACCCTAACATGGGTGGTTTGCATTTCAAGCATTCGGCGTCCACACGGTGGACCGTCCGGCCGGTCGGGGCTTCGGTATCCTGACTCCGTGCCACCAGCGAAGACGGATCCGTGGCGGTGACGCAGCAGACCAGATCTGCGGGGAACCGGGTTGAGCTTCTGCGTGCCCGGATGAAGGGCTACCGCGCCGACATCGCGCGTGCCTGGGGGTACGCCCCGGTGCGTCGGGGACTTGTGGGATCCGCCCTGTTGTTCCTCGGCTCGCTCTCCCCGGCCTACCTGCCGCAGAACAGTCCGTGGTGGGATACCTTGCGTGCGCTCGGCCTGGACAACTGGCCGGCGAAGGCGTTCGGGACGGCACTGGTCATCGCTGGCGTGGCCCTGCTGGTCGAAGCCTGGTTCAAGCTGCGCCCGGCGCTCTACCACGAGGTCAAGCACTGGCCGATCACGCTGCTGTGGAGCCTGCCGCTACTGCTCGCGCCACCGATCTTCAGCCACGACGCGTATGCCTACGCTGCCGAGGGCTGGTTGCTGCGCAACGGCCTGAACCCCTACACCAACGCGATCTCCGTGCTGCCCGGTCCGTTCGCCGACCAGGCCGCCTGGCTGTGGCGCTACACCACGGCCATGTACCCGCCGCTGAGCCTGGAGATGTTCCATGGGCTCGTGGTGCTGGCCGGCAACAACCCGTACTACTCGGCCCTCGCGATGCGGATCCCGGCGCTCCTCGGGGTCGCCCTGATCGCCTACTTCCTGCCGCGGCTGGCGATCCGGATGGGCGCCGACCCGCAGATGACAGCCTGGTTCTCGACGATCAACCCGCTGCTGATCATCGACTTCGTCGGCGGGGCACACAACGACGCCCTGATGATGGGACTGGTGGTGCTCGCCCTCTGGCTGGCGTTCAACGACAAGTTCTGGTGGGCTGCGATCACCGTCGGGGCGGCGGCCTGCATCAAGCAGCCGGCCATCCTCGTGTTCTATGCCGTCGCCCTGATCAACCATCCGTGGCTGACGCTGCGCTGGCGCCACACGTCCCGCGCCCTCAGTCGGCTGGCACTCTCGCTGGCTGTCTCCGTCGCCACCTTCGTCGCGATCTCGCTGGCCTCCGGGCTCGGGTTCGGCTGGATCAGCGCGGCCGACGTCCCCGGCAAGGTGATCACGCTCGCGCCCTTCACCCTGCTCGGTGCGGGGCTGAAGTGGGTGCTGGACGCCCTCGGCATGCCGGGCGCCAGCCAGTTCGCGATGGACGGGGTGCGCTTCCTCGGCCTGTCCATCACCGTCATCGTGATCGGGTGGCTGGCGCTCGGTGTCGGGCGCCGCAAGCCGGTGACCTTCCTGTCCTGGTCGTATCTGGTCTTCGCCTTCGGAGGTATCGCGCTGAACAGCTGGTACCTCACCTGGGGCGGCCTCCTGCTGCCGTTGACGAAGCCCACGGAGCGCATCATCGGCACCGCCGTCACGGTCACCACCGTCCTGTTGGCCTACGGAGCGGGCAACCTCGCGTGGCGCAATGACGCCGTTGCCCTCGGGTTCGCGGCCCTCGCCCTCATGATGGTGCTGCTGTATCGGCACGCGCAGGATCGCAAGGCCCACCTGGAGGCCAAGGAAGGGACGCACGCGTGAGTGAGCCGGACATCCTTGCCGGGACCGATGCAGGGATTGGCCGGATACAGCTCAACCGTCCGCGTCAGCTCAATGCGCTGACCGTGCCGATGATGCACTCCATCGCCGGCCTGCTGGAGGAGTTCGCAGCCGATGACGCGGTGACGGCCGTGGAGCTCACCGGGTCGGGGGAGCGCGGCCTGTGCGCAGGGGCCGATGTCCGCGCGCTGCGCGAGCTGGCGCTGACCGGCGGCGACGTCCGCG
>JBBRIY010000279.1:0-4142 GCA_038220215.1 Propionibacteriales bacterium | reverse complement strand
GGCTGGGGTAAACGCTAGTCCCACGGAAGCGCTTTCATGAAACGCCACACGCAATTCCCCAAGTACTGAACAGATTCGTCTCAAACCCGCTGGCGGATCGGGGTTCAGGCGACGGTGAGGACTTCTGCGCCGTCCGGCGTGACGACGAGCGTCTGCTCGAATTGGGCGACCCGGCTGAGGTCGTTGGTGGCCACCGTCCAGTTGTCGTCCCACAGGTGGGAGCGCTGGTCGCCGAGGGCGAGCATCGGCTCGATCGTGAAGGTCATGCCCACCTCGAGCACCCGGTCGACCAGGGGCTCGTCATAGTGCGGGATGATCAGGCCGGAGTGGAAAGCCGAGTGCACGCCGTGGCCGGTGTAGTCGCGGATCACGCCATAGCCGAACCGACGCGCGTAGGACTCGATCACCCGTCCGATCACGTTCACCTGACGGCCCGGCAGGACGGCGCGGATCGCCCGGTTCATCGCCTGCTCGGTCCGCTCGCTGAGCAGCCGGGATGCTTCGTCCACCTCGCCGCAGAAGAAGGTTCCGCAATTGTCGCCGTGGACGCCGTCCTTGAACGCTGTGACGTCAATCTTGACGATGTCGCCGTCCTCGAGCGGTCGACCGTCCGGGATGCCATGGCAAATCACCTCGTTCACCGACGTGCAGCACGACTTCGGGAAGTCGCGGTAGCCGAGCGTCGAGGGGTAGGCGTCGTTGCCGACGATGAAGTCGTGCACCACTGCGTCGATCTCATCGGTGGTGACACCCGGCGCGATGACGGCAGCGCCGGCGAGCATGGCCTGTGCGGCGATGCGGCCGGCGACGCGCATCTTCTCGATGGTCTCCGACGTCTGCACGTCGGACCCCTCGTAGCGTTCCGGCCGCGGACGGCCGACGTAGTGCGGACGTTCGATGTGCGCCGGCACCGGCCGTAGGGGGGACACCGGATAGGGCTTGATCGAGGTCACGGCTGCGATCATAGTGGGCTGGGTTCATGCGATCGGAGGCGGGCAAATGGCGCAGGGCGAGTGGTACTACTGTCTCGACCACCACACGGTCGAGCCGTACGAGGCATGCAAGAGCGAGTCACGACTCGGGCCCTACGCGACGCCCGCCGACGCGGCGAAGGCCCTGGAGCGGGTGGCCCAGCGCAACGAGGACTGGGAGAACGACCCCCGCTATTCCGACGACGAAGACGAAGAAGACAAGAAAAGGGACCCCGGCCCCTTCCGCAACTGAACCGAACCCGGGGACGGTTCCTGGTTCGGTTCAGCGAGCATCGGGACGTCCCGATTCAGGCTCGGTCCCTCAGGTTGAACCGAACCAGGAACCGTCCCCTGGTTCGAGTCATTCAGCCTGACACCTTCAAGATGAACCGGACCAGGAACCGTCCCCACTTCCGCCGTGTGGACCGAGTTTGGAACCGTCCCCAATCTGGTCCGGGTCAGATCCAGGCGAACAGGTCGACGTGGTTGCCGTCGGGGTCGGACACGGTGGCGTAGCGCTGGCCCCAGAAGGCGTCCCAGGGTTCCCGGTGCACGTCGAAGCCGGCCTGGACGATCTCGGCGACGCATTGGTCGACCTCAGCGGTGTCCGCGCACTCGAAGGCGAGGCTCATCGCCGGACCGCCGACGGGGGCCTTCCAGTCCGGGTTGAAGCTGTGGACGACCGAGACGGTGTCGAACATGATCCGGACCCCTCCGGGGCCCTCGGACTCGACGTGTCCCTCGGCGTCGTCGGCAGGGGCGAACTCCAGTCCGAGGAGACGGTAGAAGGCCAATGTGCGGGCCATGTCGGTCACGGTGATGCCGATGGCGTTGAAGGTTGGAGCCATGGCAGTCAGGTTACCCAGCGTGTCAGAGGAGTGATGTAACCGTGCTGAAACAATTCCGGCGGCAGACTGGGCACCATGGATAAGCAGACTGAGTTCGTGCTCCGCACCATGGAGGAGCGGGACGTGCGCTTCGTCCGGCTCTGGTTCACCGATGTACTGGGGTTCCTGAAGTCCGTTGCCATCGCTCCGGCAGAGCTCGAAGGCGCCTTCAGTGAGGGAATCGGCTTCGACGGCTCGGCCATCCAGGGCTTCGCGCGGGTCTACGAGTCCGACATGGTCGCTCACCCCGACCCGTCCACGTTCCAGTTGCTGCCCTGGCGCGGCGCGACGCAGGGGACGGCCCGCATGTTCTGCGACATCCGGCTGCCCGATGGCTCCCCGTCCTTCGCCGACCCGCGCTTCGTGCTGAAGCGGTCGCTGAAGAAGGCCTCGGACATGGGGTTCAGCTTCTACACCCACCCCGAGATCGAGTTCTACCTGTTCAAGCAGCCGCTGGTACCCGGTCAGCCGCCGGTGCCGGCCGACCAGTCCGGCTACTTCGACCACACCACCACCAGCCCTGGCGCCGACTTCCGTCGCCAGGCCATCACGCTGCTGGAGCAGATGGGCATCTCTGTCGAGTTCAGCCACCACGAGGCCGGCCCGGGGCAGCAGGAGATTGACCTGCGCTACGCCGACGCGCTCACCATGGCCGACAACATCATGACCTTCCGGGTTGTGATCAAGGAGGTCGCGGTGATGCAGAACATGTTCGCCTCCTTCATGCCGAAGCCGCTGAGCGACCACCCCGGCTCGGGCATGCACACCCACCTCTCGCTGTTCGAGGGCGACAACAACGCCTTCTACGACGCCAGCGCCGAGTACCACCTGTCGAAGACCGGACGCCAGTTCATCGCCGGCCTGCTGAAGCACGCCGGTGAGATCAGCCTGATCACGAACCCGTGGGTGAACTCCTACAAGCGGCTCGTGGCCGGCGCCGAGGCGCCCAGCTACATCTGCTGGGGCCAGAACAACCGCTCCGCCCTGGTGCGGGTGCCGATGTACAAGCCGAACAAGGGCTCCTCTGCCCGCGTCGAGCTGCGCTCCATCGACTCCGCAGCCAACCCCTACCTCACCTACGCGATGGTGCTCGCCGCCGGCCTTGCCGGCATCGAGAACGAGTACGAGCTTCCCGAAGGCGCAGAGGACGACGTGTGGACGTTGACCGACAAGCAGCGCCAGGCCCTGGGCATCGACCCGCTGCCGCGCAGCCTTGGCAACGCCATCGACCTGATGGAGAGCTCCCAGCTGGTTGCCGACACCCTCGGCGAGCACGTCTTCGACTTCTTCCTGCGCAACAAGAAGGCCGAATACGACTCCTACCGCGGCCACGTCAGCGAGTGGGAACTGCGCAACTCACTGCCGTCGCTGTAGCCGGACGGAGAATCCGCGGCGAACGAGATCGTATGGACTCGTTGGGTTCCTTGCCGTTGGCCGACATGCCTCGATTCAATGGGTAGGCACTGGCCCGGCCTATGACAGGCACGGGGCGATGGCCTCCGTCGGGGGGCGGACGGCCGGCGCATCTGGTGGGCGAGCCCGCCGCGGGTCCCCATTGGGATCCCCGGCGGGCTCGCGTCCACCCGCAGCCCGACCCGGTGGTGGTGAGTCGGGGAGCTCGGTGGTGGTGAACGAAGGCGACTACTTGGTGGCGGACGCCGTCGGCTGGGCGGACGCCGTGGCGCTGGCCCCGCTGCTCGGCTGGGCAGAGGCGGACGCCGCCGCTGAAGCCGAAGAGCTCGAGGTGGACGTCGTCGTTGTGCGGCGCCGGCTGGTGTTGGTCGGGATGGCGGCGGTGCGGTCTGCGAGCACCACCAGCTTCCCCGCTTCCAGCCCTTCGGTGATCTCCACCCAGCCGCCGCCGACGGCCCCGGTCTTCACGGTCGCGCTGGTGGTCGTGTCGGCCGTCGCCGACGCAACGACCTTCACCGTTGCCGTTCCGGTGCCGCTGGGCGTGACAGCCGAAGCCGGCAGCCTGACCACTGCCGTCGCCGACTTCACAGCGATCGCCACGGAGGCCTTCGCCCCGGTTGCGAGCAACTGGTCGGCGTCGGAGACCGCAACCGTTGTGGCGTAGGCCGTCGTGGAACCGCTGGTGCCGGTGGTCTGGAGGGTGCTGATCCCCGTCAGCGTGCCCGCCAGCGTCGTGCTGGACCCGGCCGCGGTGACCGTGACCTCCTGGCCGACACTGACCAGGGACCTGGTCGCGAGCGGCAGTTCGAGGCTGATGACCGCGTTGCCGCTGCCGACGATGGTGATCGAGCCGCTGCTGGCGGAGTCACCG
>JBBRIY010000278.1:0-4149 GCA_038220215.1 Propionibacteriales bacterium | reverse complement strand
CACCTTCGAGTCGACGTAGACGAACTTGCCTTCTGCCAGCATGACCTTCATGTCGGGCCGGATGACCGCACCAGAACTGGTCTGGGTGGTCTCCTGCTGCACGAAGTCGCAGTACTCCAGCATTCCGGAGATCTCCGCGACGCGCTTCAGCTGAAGCTCGCCCCAGGCGCCGCGCACCTGTGGCTTGCGCAGGGCCGTCACCAGGGCGGCGGTCTCGCGCCGCAGTGCTTCGCCGGTGAGCTTCACCTCCGCCACCTGGTTGCGCAGGTCGGTGCTGATCGCGGCCCGCTCCTTCTCCACCTCGGTGAGCCGGTTGTTGAACCGTTCGAGGCTCTCCTTCACGGGCACCATCAACTGTTCGGTGGCCTTCAGGCGCTGCTCGGCGACCGCGTCGCCCTGCTTCGCCTGTGCTGCTGCGGTCTCCGCGGACAGCACCTTGAACTGGTTGATGATCGATTCCCTGTCCTGGGCCAGCTCCTTCGCCCGTGCGACGGCGGCATCGCGTTCGGCCAGCGCACCGTCGGCCTTGGCGCGGGCATGGGATAACGCGGCTCCGGCGTCTGCTGCTTCCGCGCGGGCAAGGGCAGCGTCCTCCCTTGCCTGCGCAACGTCTGCGACCAACCGTGACAGTTCGGAGCGGGCCTGCGCAGCCTCCGCGCGTCCCTCTGCTGCCTGCGTCTGGGCCTGCGCGGTCTCCGTGCGGGCCCGCTCGAGGGTGGCCTGGTCGTGGGCGCCGGACTCCCCGGTGCGTGAGCGCCACAACAGCCAGGAAGCCGCCGCGCCCACCGCGGTACCGATGACGAGGGCCAGGAGCAACCAGCCGATGTTCTGCATGCCTTGATCCTGCCTGTTGCCACTGACACTGTGCGTGACCGACGCAGGGCATGGGCCGGATTGGGCTCCATACTGGACGGCATGGGAGCCAATTCGCACATCGATGACCTGGCGGCCTTCGTCTCCGCTTCCCCGTCCAGCTACCACGCTGCGGCAGAGGTGGCGCGACGTCTGGTGGCCGAAGGCTTCACGGAACTGGCGGAGGGCGAGGCCTGGGAGCCGGGCGGACGCCACTTCGTGCGCCGCGACGGCGCCGTGATCGGCTGGCGGGTACCCACGGCCGTCACCGGCCCGATCGGCTTCCGGATCGTCGGTGCGCACACCGACTCGCCAGGCTTCAAGCTCAAGCCCGAGCCGTCCGCCTACGCCTTCGGCTGGTCGCAGGCTGGCATGGAGGTCTACGGCGGGCCGCTGCTGAACTCCTGGCTGGACCGCGAATTCGGACTGGCCGGCCGCGTGGTGACCAGGTCGGGCGAGGTTCACCTGGTGTCGACGCCCGCCTGGCTGCGCATCCCGCAGGTGGCCCCGCATCTGGACCGCAGCGTCAACGACAACCTGCATCTCGACCGGCAGGTACACCTCAAGCCGATCTTCGGCACGGCCTCTGTCGACGTGTTGTCGGCTGTCGCCGGGAGCCTCGACCTGCACCGCGACGAGATCGACGGCCACGACCTGTTCGCAGCAGTCACCGAGAAGCCCGCTGTGATCGGGGTGACCGGGGAGTTCCTCGCCTCTGCGCGGCTGGACAACCTGACCAGCGTCCACGCCGGAGTGGTGGCCCTCGTGACGGCAGAGCCCGGCGACCGGATCGACGTGCTGGCCTGCTTCGACCACGAGGAGATCGGCAGCTCCTCACGGACCGGCGCCTCCGGACCGTTCCTCGAGAGTGTCCTGCGGCGCATCGCCAGCGGCCTCAGCTGGGCCGGGGAGGATTTCGAGCGGGCACTGGCCGCATCGTTCGTTGTCTCGGCCGACGCCGGCCACGCGATCCACCCCAACTACCCCCAGCTGCACGACCCGGACCACCGTCCGGGCGTCAACGCCGGGCCGCTGCTGAAGGTGAACGCCAACCAGCGCTACACCACAGAAGGCCCGTCGACGGCGCGGTGGCTGCGGATCTGCCGGGCCGCCGGTGTGCCGACCCAACCGTTCGTCTCGAACAATGCCGTGCCCTGCGGCTCGACGATCGGACCGCTCACCGCCACCCGGCTGGGCATCGAGAGCGTCGACGTCGGCGTCCCGCTGCTGAGCATGCACTCGGCGCGGGAACTGTGCGGCGTCCAAGACCCGTTGTGGCTGGCGCAGGCACTGACGGCGTTCTACGCCGGGGCCGACGCCTGAACCCTGTTCACCGGGAGCTCTGCGAACAGGTGCGGGAAGCCGTTCTCGACGACGATCGGCAGGTCGGGGTCGGGATCGAGCCGGAGCAGCACCAGGTCAGCCTCGGCGAGGTCGGCGTAGAAGCGGCTGCGGGTCGCAGCCAGCTGGTGCGCGAACGAGAAGTGCACGAAGCCTTCGGCCAGGTAGCCCATGCCCCGGCCGGACCACGGGTAGTGGCCGCTGGCCAGCGCTGCGTCCCACTCGACGCGGGGAGCCCAGTGGTAGATCGGCTCGTTGACCGGCGTGCGCGCGCCCAGCAGTTGCAGCTTGACGAGATCCGCGCGCAGCTGCTTCGCTGAGGTAAAGGTGAGCCCGGTGAGCCCTGCCTCCGTGGCTGCGGCGGCGTTCGCCGAGGAGTCATCGATGAAGATCGCCCCACCCGGCTCCACTCCCGCCCGTCGACAGGCCAGGGCGTAGATCGCCGGATCGGGCTTGATGATGCCCTCCTCGCCGGAGACGACGATGTCGCTGAAGCGATTGAGGATGCCGAACCGCTCCCGAGCGATCGCGAACATGTCGGCTGCCCAGTTCGTCAGTGCGATGGTCGGGACGCCGCCCTGGTTGAGTTCGGCGAGCACACCCCCGGTTCCGGGCACCATCTCGGTGACCGTGTGCAGGAAGTGCTCGCGGTAGGCGCGGATGCTCGCGGCATGGTCGGGAAAGCGTTCGGCGAGCGCTGCCTCGGAGTCGGCGATGCTGCGCAGGCCGTCGTTGGCGCGGTTCCACTCGTCGAAGCCGATGCGCTCCATGAACGGGGTCACAGATTCGGCGGGCATCACCTGCTCGAAGGCGCGCTCCGGCACCCACCTGATCAGCACGCCGCCCAGATCGAAGATCACTGTTGTCACGGTCCACCTTCTCGCTTCCATCGGCGACAGTGTGAGTCGGTCCACCGTTAACACGATGGGCCAACTCACAGTCGGATGCTCGGCGCCCGGCACCCCTGCTTGTCATCTAGGCTAGGCCGACGTGGCTCTCACCATCGGAATCGTCGGACTGCCCAATGCTGGCAAGTCCACCCTGTTCAACGCCCTGACCCGCAACAACGTGCTCGCTGCGAACTACCCGTTCGCAACGATCGAGCCGAACGTGGGCGTCGTGGGAGTCCCGGACGAGCGGTTGCCGGTGCTGGGCAGGCTGTTCAACTCCGAGCGGCTCGTGCCGGCAACGGTGAGCTTCGTGGACATCGCCGGCATCGTGAAGGGCGCCTCCCAGGGTGAGGGAATGGGCAACGCGTTCCTCGCCAACATCCGCGAGGCCGACGCGATCTGCCAGGTGACCCGCGTCTTCCGCGATCCCGACGTCACCCACGTCGACGGCGCGGTGAACCCGGGCAACGACATCGAGACCATCCGGACCGAACTCATCCTCGCCGACCTGCAGACCATCGAGAAGGCGCTGCCGCGACTGGAGAAGGAGGTGCGGCTCCACAAGGACCGGATCCCGGTCCTCGAGGCTGTGCAGCACGCCCAGACCGTGCTCGACGGCGGCACCGGTGTGCACGCTGCCAAACTCGACCTCGAGCCGCTGCGGGAGCTGTTCCTGCTCACGGCCAAGCCCTACCTGTACGTGTTCAACTGTGATTCCGACGAGCTCACCGACACCGACCTGATCGGAAGGATGCGCGAGCTGGTGGCCCCGGCGGAGGCGATCTTCCTCGACGCCAAGATCGAGTCGGAACTTGTCGAGATGGAACCCGATGAGGCTCGTGAGTTCCTGGTGGAGATGGGCATCTCCGAGCCCGGTCTCGACACCCTCGCCCGCGTCGGCTACGAAACCCTCGGCCTGCAGAGCTACCTCACCGCCGGCCCGAAGGAGTCCCGCGCGTGGACGATCCGGAAGGGTGCCACCGCCCCCGAGGCTGCCGGCGTGATCCACACCGACTTCCAGAAGGGCTTCATCAAGGCCGAGATCGTCGGGTACGACGACCTCGTC
>JBBRIY010000277.1:0-4160 GCA_038220215.1 Propionibacteriales bacterium | reverse complement strand
GCGCCGGGGGGGAGGAGTGGGCACCCAGCTTCACCTTCCATGGCTTCCGTTTCGCGGAGGTCACCGGGTGGCCGGGGGAGTTCGACCCCGCCGCCATCACCGCCGAGGTGATCCAGTCCGACATGACCCGCACCGGCTGGTTCGACTGCTCGGACCCGCTGGTCACCCAGCTTCACAGGAACGTCGTGTGGGGCATGCGTGGCAACTTCCTCTACCTGCCGACCGACTGCCCCCAGCGTGACGAGCGTCTGGGCTGGACCGGGGACATCCAGGTGTTCAGCCCCACCGCGTCCTACCTTTACGACTGCGACGGCTTCCTGGCATCCTGGCTCGTCGACCTCGCCCTCGAGCAGGAGGCCACGGGCGGCGTGCCGTTCATCGTCCCCGACGTGCTGGACTCGGCCAAGGTGCCGGCCGCGGCGTGGGGCGATGCCGCAACGATCCTGCCGTGGGTGCTGTACGAGCGGTTCGGTGATGCCGGCGTGCTCGCCGCGCAGTACCCGTCGGCGAAGGGGTGGGTCGACCAGCTCCTTGCGATCGCCGGTGACCGCCACCTGTGGGAGGGCGGCTTCCAATTCGGTGACTGGGTAGACCCGGACGCGCCGCCGGATCTGCCGGCAAAAGCGAAAGCGGATCCCGATCTGGTGGCCAGTGCCTACCTGTTCCGCTCCTGTGAGGTGCTGGCACGGATCGCGCGCGTGCTCGGCAATGATGGGGACGCGACGTTCTATGCCGGTGCGGCGGAAGAGGTGCGCCAGTCCTGGCTCACCGAGTACGTCACTCCGGCCGGCCGGATCCTCTCCGACGCCCAGACCTCCTACGCCCTGGCCATCGAGTTCGGCATCGCCACCGGCGAGCTACGGACGTGCATGGGCGAGCGGCTGGCCTGGCTGGTGCGCCGTGACGGCTACCGGATCAGCACCGGCTTCGTCGGCACCCCGCTGGTCACCGAC
Organism: Propionibacteriales bacterium; assembly: GCA_038220215.1. Classification (GTDB taxonomy): domain Bacteria; phylum Actinomycetota; class Actinomycetes; order Propionibacteriales; family Propionibacteriaceae; genus Propionicimonas. The sequence continues at coordinate 3,207 of JBBRIY010000277.1, read as the reverse complement.
GCCCTGGCCAACACCGGCCACCTGCGCCAGGCTGGACGAATGCTGCAGCAGACCGAGTGCCCGTCGTGGCTGTACCCGATCACGATGGGTGCCACCACCATCTGGGAGCGGTGGGACTCGATCCTGGAGGACGGCTCGATCAACCCCGGCGAGATGACCAGCTTCAACCACTACGCCCTCGGCGCAGTCGCCGACTGGATGCACCGGGTGGTCGCGGGTCTCGCTCCTGCGGAGCCGGGCTATCACACGCTCGAGATTGCACCCCAACCGTTGCCAGGACTCGACTGGGCCAGCACCCGGCACGAGACGCCCTACGGCACGGCCGAGGTGGAGTGGCGCCGCGAGGGCGACCAGATCGTCGTGCGTGCGCTCGTGCCGGCCAACAGCACAGCCGTGGTCCGGTTGCCGGGTGGCGAACCGTTCACGGTCGCAGCCGGCAGCTTCAGCTGGACGGTTGCCGACGTGTCCGAGACGCTGGCAGCCGGCGAGGTGACGAGCGCGACGTCGCTCGCGGCGATCATGGATGACCCGCAGGCCTACCGGACGGTGATGGATGCGTTCAACCGGATCAGCCCGTCCGTGGCGCGGGACTTCAACCGGCGGACGGCGTGGGTGCCGAACCAGCCGTTGTTCGGGGCGTTCAGCCTGATCTCGCCAGCCGTCGTCGGTGAGGTGGAGAACAGTCTTGCCGAGCTCAGCGCGTCCCGGGCGGTCTGAGGTGGGCGCTGGCTGGCTCGACGCAGGGCTGCCGCTCGCCGAGCGGGTGGACGCGTTCGTCGCCGACCTCGACGAGCCGGAACGCTTCGCCATCGCCCTCGGGGACTTCGAAGCACTGACCAGCAGGGGACTGCCGGTACCGAACTATGTCGACTCGGGCACCGGCCTGCGTGACGTCGAGGGTGCGACAGCCTTCCCCGCAGGGATCGCCCTCGCAGCAACGTTCGATTCAGAGCTCGCGGAGGCGTACGGGGCAGCCGTCGGCGCCGAGGCGAGGGCAGCCGGCTACACCGTCGTCCTGGGACCGACCCTCGACCTCGCCCGCGACCCGCGCGCTGGTCGCATCCCGGAGGCCCTCGGTGAAGACCCCTACCTGTCCGGGCTGCTCGGCGCTGCTCACGTCCGTGGGTTGCAGGCCCAGCACGTCATCGCGCAGCTGAAGCACTATGTCGCCTACAACGGCGAGGACCGCCGCACCGGGTACGGCCTCGGCGAGGACCGGGGCGACGCGATGGACGTCCGGGTGTCGAGCGCCGTGTTGCAGGATGCCTACCTGCGTCCGTTCGAGGCTGCGATCGGCGCCGGCGCGTGGTCGATGATGGGCTCGTACAACCGCATCAACGGCGAGTACGCGTGCCAGAACGCTGAGGTGCTGGCCATCCCGCGCGAGCGATGGGGCTGGCAGGGCTTCTATTGCCCGGACTTCCTCTTCGCCGTCCGCGATCCCGAGCTGGCGCTGGCAGCGGGCCTCGACCTGGGCGCCCTTGGCGGAGCAGGCGGACGCACGGCCGAGATGGTGATGGCCGCGCCGCCGGGGGTCGTGACAGCACTGGTGACCAACCTGGTGCGCGCCCTGATCGGCTCCGGCCTCGTCGACGCCCAGCGCTCTGAGGCTGACGAAGCGCCCTCCACTACGGCGCACCGCAAGCTCGCCGAGGACTGCGCCGTCGCGTCCACCGTGTTGCTCAGCAACGATGACGGCGCCCTGCCGTTCGGAACCGATGTCACCTCGATCGCGGTGATTGGCCCGGCGGGGAGCGACGCCCTTTTCGTGACCGGAGGATCCGCTGCTGTCAGCCTGGCTGGCGGACGCGTGGTGACTCCGGTGGCCGGCATCCTGGACCACGCTGGCGACCGTCGCATCGAGGTGTCCCAAGGCTCCCTTGGCGACGTCCCCCTGCCGCCCGTCCCGGCTTCGGCGTTCATCCTGCCCGACGGCTCCGGCCCCGGCGTGGAGGTGCAGTACGTCGCGGCCGACGGGCGCACCTGGACGGAGATCGTGCCCGTCGTCAACCAGCTCATCGACCCCGCCGCGGGTTGGCCACACCGGTGGCGTGCCCGGCTCACCAGTCCGTCCACGGGGCCGCACCGGCTCAGCCTCACCTTCGGCGGCCGGGCCACCGTCCGGCTCGACGGCGAAAGGGTGATGCTTGGATCGAGGGAACTTGAGCAATTCCTCGAAGGCCCGAGCTACCCGATGCAGGTGGTCGTGGACCTGGATGCCTACGTGCCGGCCCTGTTGGAGATCGACTTCGAACCGGGTCCTGCGATCGTCATCCCACCAATGGGTCTCGGCCCGACGTTGCGGCTGGGCTGGCAGCGCCCCGACGAGCTGATCGAGCGCGCCGTCGAGGCCGCCGCGTCCTGCGATGCCGCCGTCGTGCTGGTGAACATGGCCTGCGGTGAAGGCATGGATCGTGACTCGCTCTCGCTGCCCGGCGACCAGGACAAGCTTGTGCGTCTCGTGGCTGCGGCGAACCCCCGCACAGTGGTGGTGCTCAACACACCTGGCGCTGTACTTATGCCTTGGCTCGACGACGTGTCAGCCGTGTTGCAGGTCTGGTACCCGGGAGAGCGGTTCGGCGCAGCACTTGGTGCGATCCTGTTCGGCGACGCCGAGCCCGGCGGACGGCTTCCGCTCACCTTCCCGCGGGCGCGCGGGGACCTGCCCGGTGGTGACCACGGACCCGAGACCGTTCCCACCGAGCTCGACTACGACGCTGACGGCGGCATCGGCTACCGCGCCATGGGAGTACGTGAACGCGGACCGCTCTTCGCCTTCGGCCAGGGTCAGGGGTATGCCCGCACTACCTGTGAGCTCACGGGCGCACGGATCATCGAGGAATGCCTTGAGGTTTCGTTGACCGTCGCCAACCTCAGCGATCGGGACTCCACCCACGTGGCCCAGTTCTACGCCGGGGTGTCCGCAGAGGTGCCAGAGCTCGTGCAGGTCCTTCGCGTGCCCGTGGTTCGCGGATGGACGGTGGAGGCGCGGTCGACCATCGGTGTCCAAGCCTTCGCCCGCTGGCAGGGCGAGGCTTCTCGACGCGTCCCCGTGGACGGCCGGCACACGCTGAGGTTGGCCACCAGCTCCGCCTCCCCAGGAATGACCATGGAAGTCACCATCGCGAATGGTGAGTTCCATGCCGTTCACGTCGGCTGAGAAGCGCGGCAGCCGTCCTCCAACCCGCTGGCAACAGTGGCCCGGCA
>JBBRIY010000276.1:0-4164 GCA_038220215.1 Propionibacteriales bacterium | reverse complement strand
GCCAGCCGCGCACCGCGGAAGGGGCGGCGCCCGGCATCACGCTGCGCGACCTGCACCCCGAACCACCGCCGCAGGAGAACTGGGTGACCGCTGCCCAGGTGGGTGTCCTGGGCGCGATGTGTGGCCAGGTGGGTGCGCTGATGGCCAACGAGGCCATCAAGCTGGTCACCGGTGCCGGCGAGCCGCTCTTCGGCAGGCTTCTCTACCTCGACACGATGGCAGCGACCGCAGCAGAAGTCCCGATCCGCCCAAGGAGTACGCAGTGACCGACCAGCCGTTCACCCACCTCGATACGGCTGGACGGGCGCGCATGGTCGACGTCACTGCCAAGCCGGTCACCGTCCGTTCTGCGACCGCCGCAGGTCTGGTGCGCTGCCCTGCGCACGTCGTCGCTGCGCTGCGCGAACAGACGGTGCCGAAGGGCGACGTGCTCGCCGTCGCCCGGATCGCCGGCATCGCCGCGGCGAAGCGGACGGCCGAGCTCCTGCCGCTGGCCCACGTGATCGGCGTGCACGGCGTGGCTGTCGACGTCGAAGTGACCGACGATGGCGTGGCGATCCAGGCCACCGTCCGCACCGCCGACCGCACCGGGGTCGAGATGGAGGCCCTGACCGCGGTGTCGGTGGCCGCCCTTGCCGTGGTGGACATGGTCAAGGGCATCGACAGGTCCGTCCAGATCACCTCCATCCGGCTGCTCGCCAAGGACGGCGGAGCATCCGGTCCCTGGGGTGCCTCAGAGGCCTGACCAGCGGTAGCTGCCATCAGCCTCGAACTGCTGTTTCCAGACCGGGAGCTCGCCCTTGACCTGCTCGACGATCAGTTCGCAGACCTCGAAGGCCAGGCGGCGGTGGGCGGCCGAGACGGCAACGACGAAGGCGTTCTCGCCCACGTCGACATGCCCGACGCGGTGCGCGACGGCAACGACCGTCCCGCCCTGCGGATCGGCAGCGGTCAGGGCGCCGGTGACGATTTCGACCAGCTTCGCCGTTGCCGTCGGGTGAGCGGTGTACTCGAGGCCAACGACCTCACCGGCCGCCTGGGGGTCGTGGTCGCGGACCCGTCCAATGAACACGGTGGCAGCGCCGGCCTCCGGGCGTTCCACCAGTCGCAGCAGTGCTGTCTCGTCGACGGGGTCCGCTGTGACCTCGGCCAGCCGGATGCGGCCGTCCATGAGTGGGGCGTCCATCAGTGGTCAGCCCCGCCGAGCTGGTCGAGCACGTGTCCGGCCAGGGGCAGCAACACCTCGAGACCTTCGCGGACGGCATTGGGGCTGCCCGGCAGGTTCACGACCAGTGCTCCCGGCCGGCCGTCGCTCGGATCCACGACGCCGGCGATGCCGCGGCTGAGCGCAGCCATCGGGTTGGCCTGCAGGCCCCGCGCCCGGAGCGCTTCCGCGATGCCGGGCAGTTCCCGGTCGAGCACGGCGCTGGTGCCTTCCGGGGTCTGGTCGCGGGGGCTGACCCCGGTCCCTCCGGTGGTCACGATCAGCTGGACGCCCTCGGAGAGCGCCCGACGTAGTGCCACGGTGACGCTGTCCCTGCCGTCGGGCACCACCTGAACCGCGACCTGCCAACCGGCGTCGGTGAGCCCTTCGGCAAGGATCGGCCCGGAGCGGTCCTCCCGCACTCCGGCGGCACTGCGGTCGGAGACGGTAATCACCCGGCACAACCGTTCGGTGGGGTCCATCGGACCAATCTAGCGACCGTAGAGCCGAACCTGGGTGGCCTTGAACGCCACCCGCACCGCCAGCCCCGGGTGCAGTCCGAGTTCGGCCACCGCCTGACCCGTGAGGTCGGCAGCCAAAGCCTGGCCGCCGACGGTGAGGTCCACCCGTACGTAGTGGCCGCGCGCTTCGATACCGGTCACCTCCGCCGCCAGATGGTTGCGGGGGCTTCCGCCAGGATCCGCGAGATGGACGGCCACCGCCGCGGGCAGGATGCTGGCCAGCCCCTGCATCCCCACGGCGAGGGGCTGGTCCTGGTCGGGGAGGCCATGAAGGGTGACGCCCGGCGCGATCTGCAGGACGGTGTCACCCAGGGCCGTCCCGGTGAACAGGTTCGTGCCGGACAGCCTCCCGAGGAAGGAGCTGGTCGGGCGTGTCAGCAGCGCAGCCACCGGCCCGGACTCGACCACCCGCCCGTCCTCGAGCACAGCCACCTGCTCGGCGATCGTCCAGATGTCCAGGAGTTCGTGGGTGACCAGCAGGGCGGTACGTCCGCGCAGCCGCGCGGCCAGGGCGTGGCGAACGTCGCTGGCGACGGTGACGTCCAGCCCTGCCAGCGGCTCGTCGAGCAGAACCACGTCGGGATCGGTGGCCAGCGCGCGCGCGATCGCCACCCGCTGCGCCTGCCCGCCGGAGAGGTCCTGGGGACGGCGGGACGCGAGCTCGCCGCAGCCGACAGCTTCTAGCTCGGCCGCAGCACGGGCGTTCGCGGCCTCGCCAGAGGAGCCTGCTGCGCGGGGGCCGAAGGCCACATTGGCGATTACGTCCAGGTGCGGGAACAGTGACGGCCGCTGGGTGAGCAGGGCGACCCGGCGCCGGTGTACCGGTACCCAGGTGGCGCCGGCCACCTCGCGGTCGGCGATGCGGACACTGCCGGACGTGGGTCGTGCCAATCCGGCCACCAGGTGCAGCAGGGACGTCTTGCCCGCCCCGTTCGGGCCGACAACGGCGGTGACACAATTCTCGGCAATGTCCAGGGCGAGGTCGACCCCGCGTCCGGCCAGCGCGGCGTGGACTCCGACCCCGCTCACGGCAGGCTCCAGACGCCGCGGGAGAACCGGGCGGTGGCAGCCACCAGCAGGGCAGCGATCGTGATCAGGACCACGGAAAGTGCGATCGCTGTGTCGGTGTCCACTTCGCGCTGCAGGTAGATCTCGAGCGGAAGCGTGCGCGTGGTGCCCTGCAGCGAGCCGGCGAAGGTGAGCGTCGCGCCGAACTCGCCGAGCGCACGGGCGAACGCGAGCGCAGCTCCGGATGCCACGGCCGGAGCAACCAGCGGCAGGGTCACCCTGCGCAGGACGGTGGTAGGGGCGGCGCCCAGGGTGGCCGCAGCGATCGCGTAGTCGTCGGGGGTGGACCGTAGCGCTCCCTCGACGGAGACCACCACGTACGGCATCGCGACGAACGTCTGGGCGATCACGACTGCCGTGGTGGTGAAAGCCAGGTCGACCCCGCTGGCTGCCAGCCAGGCTCCCAGCGGCTCGCGTCGACCCAGAGCGACCAGCAGGGCCAGCCCGGCGACCACCGGTGGCAGCACCATGGGGACCGTCGCCAGGGTGCGTCCGGCGACCGCCCAGCGACCCTTTCCGCGGGACAGCAGCAGGGCCAGCGGCAGCCCGAGCACGAGGGCAACCAGCGTCGTGAGCGCGCAGGTGCGCAGGCTCAGCCAGAGCGCGTCCACGGCTGCCGGGGCGCTGAGGAGCGTCGGCAGCCGCGTCCACGGCACCCTGGCCAGAAGCGCAACCAGCGGGACGCCGAGGAACACCACCGCACCCGTCACGGGCAGCAGCAGCCAGCGGGGCAGCGGTGGCCGGGTCATCCGCCGAAACCCGCGGCCGTCAGGACCTGCTGGCCGCGGTCGCCAGCGACCAGGGCGACGAACTCCGCTGCGAGCGGTGCCTGGTTCGACCCCGTGACCGTGCCGATCAGGTAGGAGTTGCGAGCCTTGTCCGCCCCGACGATCGGCAGGGTCTCCACCGTGTCACCCGAAGCCCTCGCGTCGGTCACGTAAACGATCCCGGCGTCGGCCTGGCCGGATTCGACCTTCGTGCGGACGTCGGCGACCTTCGTCTCCTCCGACACCGGGGTGAGGGTGACCCCGAGAGCGTCGGCAAGCTTCTTCGTCGCGGTTCCGCACGGCACGCCGTCCGCGCAGGTGACCAGCTTCTTGCCGTCGAGGCTCACATCGAGGCCCGTGATGCCGGCCGGGTTGCCCTTCGGGACGATCAGGGTGAGCACATTGGTGGTGAACGGGGTCGGGGTAGCGGCCATCAGGCCTGCGGTGGTGGCCTTGTCCATAGTGGCCTTGTCCGCCGACGCGAACACGTCGGCGGGGGCGCCGGCCTTCAGCTGGTCGACCATGGCTGCGGAGCCGTCAAAGGAGAACCTCACCCTGACGCCGGGGTGCGCGGCCTCGAACTCCGTGCCGAGGGTGGCGAACG
>JBBRIY010000275.1:0-4164 GCA_038220215.1 Propionibacteriales bacterium | reverse complement strand
CCGCAACGTCAGCCGTCCGGTGCGCTCGAGGGCGTCGAAGAGCCGCCACGAGCCGCCGTAGCAGTCGAAGGGTGCCAGCAGCGTCCCGCCGGGCGGCAGCAGGGCCAGCACGGGCACGGTCACCGCAGCCATTCCGGAGGCCGTGATCACTCCCCCGACGCCACCCTCGAGGTCGGCGACGGCGTCCGCGAGCGTGGTGCGGGTCGGGTTGCCGGCCCGGCTGTAGTCGTACTGCCCGGGGCTGTCGAAGGCCTCGAAGGCGTAGGTGGTGGACAGGTAAATGGGTGGCACCACCGCACCGTGGGCCGTGTCGGTGTTGATCCCGGCGCGCACGGCCCTGGTCTGCGGGGATTGCTCGCTCATGCCCGCAGACCCTACCGGACAGCACTTGCCGCACCGCGCGTTCACTGGTGCGCAGACGCCCCGGCGGGTAGCGTCCGGCGTATGAAGATCGAGGACATCATCCGCAAGAAGGGCGCGGACGTGGTGACCATCGCGCCCGCCGCCACTGTCGCAGAGCTGCTTGACCTGCTCGCCACACACAACATCGGTGCCGTCGTGGTCAGTGACGACGGCACGACCATCGGCGGGATCGTCTCCGAACGTGACGTCGTCCGCCGTCTTGCCCGCGAGGGCGCAGCAGTACTGGGCGAGGCAGTGTCGGCCATCATGACCGCTGACGTGAAGACGTGCGGCATCGAGGACAGTCTCGAGTCGACCGCCCAGACGATGACCTACGGTCGCTTCCGCCACCTGCCCGTGGTTCAGGAAGGCAAGCTGGTCGCGATCATCTCCATCGGCGACGTGGTGAAGAACCGCATCGACCAGCTCACAGACGAGCGCAACCACCTGCTTGAGTACCTCCACACCTGACCCGGCACCGACTGACCCGGCACCGGCGGAGGCAGCCCTTGCCGCTGCCGGCGTGCCCTACCGGTTGACCCGCCACGAGCGGGTGGGATCGCTGGCAGAGGCTGCGGCCCTGCGGGGAGTGAGCCCAGCGGACATCATCAAGACGATCGTCGTGCGCCGCGGCGAGGACAACTACCTGTTCGTCCTGGTACCGGGCGACCGCGAGATCGCCTGGCCAAAGCTGCGTGCTCACCTCGGAGTGAACCGCCTCTCCATGCCCGACGCGGCGACGGCGCTGGCTGTGACCGGCTACGAGCGGGGCACGATCACGCCGTTCGGCGCCAGCATCGCCTGGCCGGTGGTGGCCGACGCAACGATCGCCGGGCGCAGCATCTCCCTCGGCGCCGGGGCGCACGGAGCCAGCGTGACCGTTGACTCCGATACCGCCCTTTCTGCGCTCGCCGCGGAACTCGCCGACATCACGAACGCCGCCTGACCCGAGGTCCTGTCAGGGTCGCGAGGCATGCTTGATCCATGACGACGCACCCCGTGAATCACATCGTCCCGCCGTACCTGTTGCGCCACCTGGCCACCACGGCGGAGCCGATCGCCGACTACGCGAAGGCCACGCTCACCAGGGACCAGCGGTACCGTCATACCCGCGCCACCGGCACCGCCGGCCGGCACACCGCACGGGCGGTGACCGGCGCTGCAGGCCCATCCCGACGAATCTCCGATGCGGCCAACGCCGAGCAACTCCCCGGCAAGACCGTCCGGGAGGAGGGCGCACCCGCAACTGGAGACGCCGCGGTCGACGAGGCCTATGACGGCTTCGGAGCCACCTGGACGATGTACGACGACATCTACGGCCGCAACTCCATCGACGGTAGCGGGCTGCGCCTGCTCGGCACCGTCCATTACGGCGAGGAGTATCAGAACGCGTTCTGGAACGGCACCCGCATGGTGTTCGGGGACGGGGACGGGGAGATCTTCGGCCGGTTCACCGCCAGCCTCGACGTCATCGGCCACGAACTCACCCACGGTGTCGTCGAGCACACGGCAGCGCTCACGTATTCCGACCAGTCGGGAGCGCTCAACGAGTCGATCGCGGACGTGTTCGGGGTGCTGGTCAAGCAGTACGCGCTCGGCCAGGACGCGACTGCGGCCGACTGGCTGATCGGTGGCGACCTGCTCCTGCCGGGCGTCACGGGCGTGGCGCTGCGCAGCATGCTCCATCCGGGCACGGCCTACGACGATCCCCGCCTCGGCAAGGACCCCCAGCCCGACACCATGAGCGGCTACGTCGTGACGACGGACGACAACGGCGGCGTGCACTACAACTCCGGCATCCCGAACCGTGCCTTCGCCCTCGCCGCCATCGCCATCGGCGGCCCGGCCTGGGAGAAGGCTGGACGCGTCTGGTACGACGTGCTCACCGGTGGCGCCCTGAAGCCGGACGCAGACTTCTCCGCCTTCGCAGAGCTGACCATCGCAGCGGCCGCCACCCGCTTCGGGGCCGCGTCGCCCGAGGCGGCTGCCGTACGTGACGGCTGGGCGACCGTCGGCGTGCGCGCCGACGCCACCACGCCCGCACCGACCGACAGCAAGCCGCCCGTCGACCAGGAGGCGGAACTCCTGTTGCGCCGCACGGGGGGCTTCGCGGGCATCCCGCGCCAGCGGCAGGCGAAGCTGGCCGAGCTTCCGGCCCGCGACCGGCGCACCTGGCAAGGACTGCTGGCCGACGACCTCCTGCCGCGGCTCGCGGCGGAGAGCTCGCCGCGTCCAGATGCGTTCGCGTACTGCGTGACCTGCCTTGCCGTCGAACTCGACGTCGAGGTGGCAGAACCCGACCTCCCCGAACAGCTCCGGCGGCTGTTCGAGCGCACCTTGTCCGGCACGTGAGGAGTTGACCCATGCGAACGCTCAATCTGGTCGAGTTCGTTTCCCTTGATGGGGTGATGCAGGCCCTGGCGGGGCCCGACGGCGACTTCCCCTACCCCGGGTGGGGCAACGCGTACCCGGTCGTGGTGGAGGAGGACCCCGGGTCCGAGACGTTCGCCGGAACGAGCGCGTACCTGTTCGGGCGGCGCACCTACGAGGAGATGGCGGCCTTCTGGCCGCATCAGCCTGACGACAACCTGATGGCTGCGAGCCTGAACGCTACGCCGAAATATGTGGTCAGCAGCATCATTGCGGACCCGCCCTGGGACCCGACGACCGTGATCTCGGGCGATGTGGCCGGCGCCGTCTCAGCGCTGAAGTCCGAGGGAGAGGGTGCGATCGTCGTGCTCGGTAGCGGCAAGCTCGCCCGGTTCCTGCTCGCCGCCGGACTGGTGGACGGCATCACCCTGTTCGTCCACCCGCTCCTGCTGGGCACCGGCACGCGGCTGTTCGGCGACCTGCCCGGGCTCCAGCGCCTGCAACTGCGGTCATCGCGCAGTTCGGGCCTGGGCTCGCTGGTCCTGAACTACACCATTGACGAGGCCTGAGCCTCGCTAGCCTGACCGGGTGCCTGCACCAACTCGACTGCGTCCGGCGTTCATGATGCTCGCGGCCGCGGTGCTGTTCGGAACGACCGGCACGGCGCAGGCCTTCGGCCCTGCCGACGCCAACCCGCTCAGCGTGGGCGCAATCCGCCAGGTGATCGGCGGCTCCGTCCTGCTGGTGATCGTCGTCGTCTGGTGGCTGCGGGTCCACGGCGCACGACTGCCGCACTGGTCAGGCAAGGTCGGCTGGGTCATCCTCGGCGGCGCCTGCGTGATGGCGTTCCAGGCCACCTTCTTCTTCGGGACCCGCGGCAACGGGGTGGCGGTGGGCACCGTCATCGCCCTCGGCTCCAGCCCGCTGTTCGCCGGCTTGTTCGACGGACTGCGGGGGCGCAGGCCGTCGCGTCGATGGCTCGCTGCGACCGCCGTGGCCGTGGTCGGCATCCTGCTGCTCTCCGGGGTGCTCGGACGGACGGTGACGCTGCAGCCGCTCGCGGTGCTGGCTTCACTGGTGGCCGGTGCCGCATACGCGGGGTACGCCGTGGCCGCCGCCGAAGTCGTTCAGCAAGGTGTCTCCACCCTTCCGGCGACGGCCGCCATCGTCGGCACCAGCGGCCTGTTCGGCGCTGCCGTCCTGCCCTTCACCGACAACTCGTGGCTGGCCGAGCCGCGGGGCCTCGCGGTCGCGCTCTGGTTGGGCGGGGTCACCGTCGTGGTCTCGTACCTGCTCATGGGCGCAGCGCTGCAACACCTGTCGGCCTCGGCGGCGATCACGCTCGGGCTGGCCGAGCCCCTGACAGCCGCCATCCTCGGAGTCGCCGTGCTC
>JBBRIY010000274.1:0-4195 GCA_038220215.1 Propionibacteriales bacterium | reverse complement strand
GCTCACCCCCGTGATCCGGCCCTACGCCGAGATTGCCGTCGACTCCTACGAAATCCCCGAACCCATCCGACGCCAGGTCCTGCTGCGCGACACCTACGAAGTGTTCCCGTACTCCTCCCGCACCGCCCGCGACGGTGACCTTGACCACACGGTGCCCTTCCGTCCCGGCGGGAAACGCCAAACCCGGGCCTCCAACCTCGGCCCACTCTCCCGCAAACCCCACCGGGCCAAAACCCACGCCGGCTGGGACCTCCAACAACCCACACCCGGCATCTTCTGGTGGACCACACCCGCCGGTGATCGCTACCGGGTCGGCCACAACGGCACCATCCGTGTGGGACGGAACCCGTCCCACAGGGCCTTCGAACAGGCCCTGTGGGACGCAGACCACGAACTCGGCCCGCCGGTTCAGGGTGTCGGGTAGTCCACCACGAACTGCGGGACGCCCACCTTGGTGGTGTCGGCCGTGCCACCGGTGTCGTTGACCACGCGCTGGATCGTGCCCGCACTCAGGTTGACGGTCATCACGTGGTGGAGCTTCACCCCGGCCCGGTCGGGCACCTCGAAGCCCCTCGCGGTGATGATGGCGGGGTTGTTCTGGTTGAACACGTAGACCCCGGCGCCGGCGAGGTCGTGCGTGCGCACGTTGGCGGCCACCTTGTAGCCGGGATAGCCCAGCGTGCCGTCGGGTTGGGTCCAGTCCGCCTGGGTCGGCGGGTCGTACGGCAGCTCGTTCTGGTAGAAGATGACCCGGCCGCGCTCGCCCTTCCACAACGTGTTGTACCGCTGGAAGTGCTCGACGAACGCACCGGTCGCCGTCACGTTGTCGCCGTTCACCACGAGGCCGTACGTGCCGATATTGGTGTTCCAGCGGTCGGTGTCACCGTTCACGCCCTGGGTGAAGCCCTCGATGCCGTGATCGGCCCGCCACACCCAGATGTGGTCGACGAGGACGCGGTCGGCGTTGATCTCCAGCGCGGTCCGGGTACGTCCGATGTGCGGCCCGCCGACCCGGAAGTACACGTCGCTCAGCGTGATCGGGTTCGTGGACGAGGTGCGGTGGCCGTGCCCCTTGCCGTTGGACTTGCCGACCCGCAGCAGAACCTGCGAGAGCGTGGGTCCGGCGTCGAAGGTGACGCCGGCCACCACGATGCCCGGCGCATCCGCCACCTGCATCGTCGTGGCGCCACGGGCGGAGGTGAGAGTGGCATGGCCCATGCCCAGCACGACCGTGTTGGCCCGCTTCACGTCCAGCGTGCGGTCGATGCTGTAGACCCCCGGGGTGAACAGGACGTTCCGCCCGCGCGCCAGGGCATTGTCGATCGACCGAGCCGAGTCACCGGGACGGGCGATGAAGAAGTCCGACAGCGGGATGCTGCGCCCGGGCGTCAGGCCGCCGGACCACGACGTGCCGCTGGTCTCGGAGTGGGCCGACGGGACGCGCACGAAGTACTTGCCCGAGCCGTCGACGTACAGGTAGGGCTTCTCCCTGCTCACGGGTGTCTTCGCCACCGTGGTGTACGGCGGGTCGGGGAAGGCTGCGTCGTCGGGAGCGCCAACGACGCCGGAGAACACCTGGTTCCACACGGCGTTGCTCCAGGAGTCCACCTGGGAGTTGCGCGTCAGCCATTGCTGCTGCGAGCCGTTGATCACCGCACCGAGCTGCGAGTCGGCGATGAACCCGCCGCTGGCGTACTGCGGGCCGGCGGTGCAGTAGTCCATCAGCGACAGCGTCCCGCCGGTGACGCGCACCCGGCGCAGTGACACCGCCTGCGACACCGCCCAGAAGTTCGCGGTGGCGCGGCAGCCGTCCTGCCCGAGGCCGTTGACCTGCAGGGTGAGGTTCGCGAGGGTGCGCCAGAAGTTGTTGAGGGCGATGCAATTCGAGGTGCCACCGTCACCGAGGCACCGGTTGTACACCTCGATCTTGCCGTTGATGGTCACGTCTCCGGGGTTCGCACCCAGTCCGGCCACCTCGGTGTAGTAGCCCACCGTGAACTGCAGGGGCTTCTCTGCCGTGCCGTAGGTGCCGGGCAGGAAGTAGACGGCGTACCGGTCGTTCGACATCTCGGCATTGACTTGCCGGGTGGCCAGCGCGTCCAGCGTCGCCTGGATCTCGCTCACCGGGTCGGTGGGGGAGAAGATCGTGACGTTCGGCCCGAAGTTCGGCGCCACTGGCACCGGCTTGGGGTGTTTTGACGGGGCCGCGGACGCCGGCGCGGCGACGAGCATGCCGGTCAGCAGGGCGAGCGTGGCGATTGCGGAGACCAGGAAACGGGGTCGTGCGTTGGGCATGCTGATCCTCTCCATCGAGGCGTCCGGCGGCGGGGGTGCCGGCGGCGGATGATCGGAGGGTAGCCAGACCCCGACGAACCGCTCAATGGAGGGAACTGCTCACCGCTGTTGAGCGTCCCACCACTGCAGCACGCGCAGGACCCGCAGCGTCACCCACCGCGATGGCTCGCCCGGCTCCTCGTCGACGTCAAACCAGACCCGGCCGGGATCGCGCCGGTCGAGCGGCCACGAGCCGTCTGCTCGTTGCCGGGACCGGACGTGGTCGATGGCGTCGGCGAGGCGCGGGTCGGGAGCATTCCCGGTGAGGTCGGCGGCCTCGCGGAAGTAGCCGAGGCCGCGCAGCACGTCGTAACGCCACCGGCTGGGGTGGGTGAACAGCAGGAACCGGGCGTCGGCCGGCTTCCCGGTGGACAGCCTCCGGCACAGGTCGCGGACCAGCAGGAACTCCTCGCCTTGTGCCCGTGCCGCCCGCGAGGCAGCGGTCCCGCCCGTGGCCCGCTCGAAGCCCAGCAGGCCCTCCAGCACATTGATGGTGCTGTGGAACGAGGACCGGACCGAGCCGTTGGCCCGCTCGCAGTTCCAGCCGCCGTCATCCTGCTGTTCTGTGATGAGCCGCTCGACGATCGGGGCGACGTCGACGCCGAAGTAGGCGCCGGAGGCCACCGTGCGGCCGTTGATGCACTCCTCGACCTCGCCCTCCCAGAACGGCTGGTTGCCTTCCTCCCAACGGGAGTTCTCCCCGATCAGGCGGACGGCCCGGCGCGCGGCCTCACAGGTCGGGTCGAGGCCGAACTCGCGCAGCTGGTCGAGGGTGAGAGCAGTCGCGGTCCACGGCTGGCCGACCTGCTCCCATTCCTGAGGCGTGCAGTCGGGCGGCACGAAGGCGGCGCCGGCCCACTGGCCGTCGGCGTCCTCCAGCGACAGCAGCCGTGCTCCCCAGCCGAACTCGGCCACCAGCGCCCGCTCCGCCGACCACTGCTCCTGGGGTGCACCCAACAGGTCACGCAGTACCTGCCAGCGGATCGCAGGGTCGGAGTCCAGCAGCCAGTCCATCACCGAGTCGCCAACGCTCATGGCGGCAAAGTACCCCGTGAGCCGCACAAGCGATCACGGGTCAGCGGCGCGAGCGTCCCGGTCCGCGGTCGGTCATGGTGGTGTCGCCCACGTTGCCGGACAGCCAGGTCATCAGCGGCATGAGCGCCCGCCAGTCCTGCCGGATCCGCTCGATCACTTCTGCGGATTCCAGCCAGTCGGGCACGCCGTACTCGCGGGCTGCAGTGAGCGACTTGTGGCGCAGCAGCTCCAGTCGTGGGTGGTGGGGGCTGACCCCACGCGGACGGGTCTTCAGCTGCTCGCCGTCCACGACGAAGTCGTCCGCGTCCAGCCGTGTGAGCAGGGCCTCCAGCGCTGGGCCGGCCCGGTCGTCGTCGACGGAGCGGCGGAAGCGCTCGAGCTGGTCCGGAGCGCCGGCGTACCAGCCGCCGGCGGTCATCAGGCCGCGGGAGCTGACCTGGGCGTACCAGCCGGTGGCAGAGCCGGTCTGCGCGAGCAGCCCCTGATGGTCCTTGTAGGGGGTCTTGTCGGCGGAGAAGCGCACGTCACGGTGTGGGCGGTAGACCTTGATCGGCCCGAACTCATCCTCGAGTTCTGCGGCCAGCGCTGTGATCGGTGCCCGGACGGCCCGTTCGTGGACATCGGCGTGCGCGGTCCACCACTCACGGGTGTTGTTCAGCTCGAGCTCTGCGAAGAAGTCGACGGCTGCCAGCGGGATTCCGTGGAACGGGCTCATGCGCGCAAGGTTACGACCGCCCGGCGGGTGCGCGGGGTCGCTGGGGCGGTGGGGTTAGGGTTGCCCGATGACTGAGTCCCACAGGCCCCGCCGGCCGAGCTACCGCAACCC
>JBBRIY010000273.1:0-4212 GCA_038220215.1 Propionibacteriales bacterium | reverse complement strand
GACGGGGTTGAAGGTGTAGTAGCGCAGCCAGCCGTCGCCGCCGTTGGCGCGGTCCTGGTAGTCGGTGAGGACCTGCTGCACGGGCTGTCCGCACCGATTGAGGTCTGAGCGGTTCGCTTCGCCGAGATCGCCGTTGTGGTAGTGCCCGCTGAGCACAAGCTTGATCGAGCACTGCTGGGAGACGAAGCTCGTCCAGGCGGTCTCTGCAGCGATGCCACCCGGTCGCTGGGGGACGGTACGCCTGGTCCCGTTGATCTGGACGAAGCTGTGCGTGGTGAGGATCGCGATCCTGTCGGGATAGGCGGCAAGGACCTTCGCAGCCCAGTCGAGGGAGTACTGCGGGGTCTCCCATTCCAGGTTGAGGACGAGGAAGTCGCGACCGGCGGCGGTGAACAGGGCGAAGTTGTCCATATTGCGCCGGTCGATCGGGTCGGCGCCGAACAGGTTCTGGCCGAGGTAACCGCCATAGCTGGCGGTGCTGGGGATCCACGGCTTGCCGGCGTAGCGCGAGGTCGGGAACCAGGTGTCGTACTCGGGGAAGTCGCCGGTGACGTTGTTGAAGTCGTGGTTTCCGGCAATGACGGTGTTCGGGATCCTGGCGTCGTCCAGCACCTGGAGGCCCGTCGAGGTGCGTTCCCACTGGGCAGGGTTGTCGTATTCGCTCACCAGGTCGCCCAGTTGTACCACCATCGCCGTGTTCAGGCTGGACCGGGTGTTCACCGCCCACTGGGTCTGCTGCAGGATCGTGCCCTGCCGGTTGAGGTAGGTGTAGTTCTGCAGGTCGGGCAGCGCCACGATGGTGAACGGGTCGCCGGTGCCGGTACCCGGGACGGTCGCGCCCGCCTTGCGTCCCTCGAAGCGGACGTCCAGCTGCCCACCGTCGGGGTCGGAGGCCGTCACGGAGAGCGGGATGCTGGCGCTGGCGGCGGTGCTGCCGTTGTCAGGGCCGACCAGGACGGGAGACGCCGGTGCCGCGGCCTGTGCGGGTTGTGCGACCAGGCCGAGGGAGAGGATCCCCAGTACCGCGGCTGTACCGGCTCGGAGCAGCGTGCGCATCGCCTGCCTCTTCCTGCCCGCTGGCGGGCGATTGTCCCGCGCGGCTGGGGCGGGGCCTCGCATTTCACAGTTTCGGGGCCCGCGTTCGGGGGTGTCAATGCTCACTGCTGCGGCTCCGAGGGCGCGGATCACGGGCCGCTACGATCGGCGCATGCGTATCACCGCCATCGCCATCGTCGATGCCAACGGCGTGATCGGGGACGGGGAGCGACAGCCCTTCGAGATCGCGGAGGACTGGGCGAGGTTCAAGAGGGTCACGCACGGGCACCCGCTGATCATGGGGCGGCGCACCCACGACGCCATCGGACGCTGGTTGCCTGGTCGCACCACCATCGTGGTGACTCGCACCCCCGCCTCGGTCGAGCTGCCCAGTGACGGGCGGGCGACCGGGCATGCGGTGGCCTCGCTCGAGGAAGCCTTTGACCTTGCTGCCGGACTCGACGACGTGGTCTATGTCGCCGGCGGGGGCACCATCTACCAGCAGGCCTGGCCGATGGTCACCGACCTCGACCTCACCGAGGTGCATGAGGAGGCCGAGGGATCGGTTCGCCTTCCCCCGATTGAGGCCGACGAATGGATGGAGGTCTCCCGCGAGCCGCACGGGCGCTTCGACTTCGTCAGCTACCGGCGGCGCTGATCATGATGCTCCCGGCCAGGATCGCCCAGGGCGTCCGGCAGGGGTCGATCACCCTTGCCTACCGCCGCTGGGAACAGCCTCGCGTGCGGATCGGTGGCACCCAGCTCACCTCGGTCGGGATCGTCCGGTTCGACGAGGTCGACGAGATCACCGACCTGGCGACGATCACCGACGTGGACGCGCGAGCCGCCGGTTTCCCGGACGCGGACGCCCTTCGCGGGATGCTCGCCGCCGCTCCCACGCAACGTGGCCCGCGCGGTGGGCGCGGGGGTGACCGGGTCTTCCGCGTCCGGCTGTCCTGGGTGGGGGAGGACCCACGGGTCCAGCTCCGCGAGGCCGTGCCGGACGCCGCTGACCTTGCGGAGGTCACTGCTGCCGTGGCGAAGCTGGACGCGGGGAAGCGAAGCGGCCCCTGGACACGCCCGATCCTGGAGTGGATCCGCGACAACCCGGGCGTGATCTCGACCGAGCTGGCAGCCCTGTTGGGCCGTGAGGTGCTGCCGATGAAGGCCGATATCCGCCGGCTCAAGGCTCTGGGCCTCACCGAGAGCCTGCAGACCGGCTACCGGCTCGCGCCGCGGGGAACCGCCTACCTGGAATCGCTGGGCTGAACGGTGCGGTCAGACGCCTCGATCATGCACCTCGACCTGGACGCGTTCTTCGCTGCCGTCGAGCAGCGGGACAAGCCGTCGCTGCGCGGCAAGCCGGTGATCGTCGGCGGGATCGGTCAGCGTGGCGTGGTGGCGACCGCGTCCTACGAGGCCCGGGTCTTCGGTGTGGGTTCGGCGATGGCGATGAGCGAGGCGCGCCGGCGGTGTCCGAACGCAGCGTTCCTTGGCGGACGGTTCGGGGCGTACCGCGAGGCCAGCCGCATCGTGATGGGCCTGCTCCGGGAACTCTCGCCCCTGGTGGAACCCCTCAGCCTTGACGAGGCGTTCGTCGACCTCTCGGCTGGCGAACCACGTCCGCTGGACTCCGGTTCACTGGTGGGACTTGCCGAAGACCTGCGGGCTCGGCTCACCGCAGCGACCGGCGGGCTGACGGCGTCCGTGGGGCTGGGGAGCTCGAAGTTCATGGCAAAGGTGGCCAGCGAGTTGGGCAAGCCGAACGGCGTCCGGCTGGTCGAGCCCGGCACCGAGGTGGCCACCATCGCCGGACTGCCGGCCCGGGCGATCCCGGGGGTGGGGCCTGTGACGATGGACCGGCTGGCGCGGCTCGGCGTGAGCACGATCGCCGACCTGCAGCAGTTGTCGAAGGCCGAGGTGGTGCGGGAACTGGGCAAGTCGTCGGGGGAGCACCTGTACCGGCTGGCTCGGGCGGACGACGACCGTCCGGTGGAGCCCGAGAGGGAGACCAAGTCGATCTCGGTCGAGGACACGTTCGAGCACGACATCAACGACGCCGGGGTGCTGGCGCGGATCGCCGAGCGGCACGCGGCGTCCGTGGCCGAACGCCTTGCCAAGTCCGAGCTGTTCGCCCGGACGGTGACGGTGAAGGTGCGCTGGCCCGACTTCTCCTCGATCAGTCGTTCCCGGACGTTGAACGGCGCCACCGACCGCGCCGAGGTGGTGGCGCAGGTGGCACGCGCCCTGCTCGGCGGGCTGGACACCAGCCAGGGGGTGCGCCTGCTCGGGGTGGGGGTATCCGGCCTGGTGGAGGTCGCGCAGGAGCCGTTGTTCGACCTCGAGGTGAGCGCTCCGGGACGGGTGGTCGAGGAGGCTGAGGCGCCGCTGACCCGGCATCCTGCGGGCTGGCTCGCCGGCAGCGACGTGGTCCACGAAAGGCACGGCCCCGGGTGGGTCTGGGGGTCGGGACTGGGTCGGGTGACGGTGCGCTTCGAGACGGCCGAGACGGGGCCCGGTCCGGTGCGGACGTTCGCATCCGACGATCCTGAACTGAGCGCTGCCCCCCTGCCTTGACGACCTGGGAGCGAACTCGAAACCAGGTGGAGGCAGGACTTGAAGGAGTGGGAAGGGTCGCACGCTCCGCATGCTTCACGTTTGGAGGACTCCGCCCCTCGGGTCACGTGCCTCGAAGCGGCGTCCTCAGTTCCAGTGTTCGCGTCCCGTCACCGCGGCGGAAGGGGTGCACCGCGGTTGGTAGGGCACGTGGTGCCGAATGGCCTCATCTCGTTGGTACAAGGGATGCGCCGGCATGGTGCCCGGCGCTCGGCCCTAGCTGGCCAGCGGGTGGTGCGGGTAGCTGGACAACCGTCCCTGGAAGGCCAGGATGGCCGGGTTCTGGACGACCCCGTCGCGTACCTCGATCGCTCTGTTGATGGTGGGCTCGGCATCCCAGGCGTCAGGGCCACCCATCACAACCCCCAGGAAGGCCAGCAGGGCACTGCTGTTCTCCCACGTCGCCGATGCCCACAGGTGTGAGGGGCTGTGGTCGACCGCGTAGTAGGAGACGCGGTCGCCGACCTCGAAGATAGGGTCGTCGAAGCCGGTCGGCCGGGCCCAGCTGAAGCCCATGCCGTCATCGCAGGAGACATCGACGATCAGGGTGCCCGGGGCGAG
>JBBRIY010000272.1:0-4227 GCA_038220215.1 Propionibacteriales bacterium | reverse complement strand
TCGGGCCGCCGCCGGTGACCAGAACGGCTCCAGGACCCGGGTTGAGCCGGCCGACGGCGTGAGTGGCGACAGCGAGGGGCTCCACCAGCGCGCCGTGGGCCAGCGCCATGCCGTCGGGCAGTGCAACCAGGTTGCGGCCTGGCACGACCACCTGCTGGCCGAAGGCCGCGACGACATCGGGCCGGACGCCGATGATCCACTTGCCCGGATGCTGCTGCTCGCGTCCACGCCACGCCGCGGCGTCCTCCGCGGGGACCACGACGGGGTTGAGGGTGACGGGTGTGCCCACGGCGGGTCCCTCCACACCCTCGCCGAGCGCGAGCACGCGCCCTGAGGTCTCGTGGCCCATCACCATCCCGGGCACGCGGCGTCCGTTGGCGCCGGTGAAGCCGTGGATGTCGGAACCGCAGATACCGGTGTAGGCGATCTCCACGACGACCTCGCCCGGGCCGGGTTGAGCGTCAGGCAGGTCCTGCACCTCCAGCTGGCCGAACTCCACCAGCACCAATGCCTTCATGTCTTCATTCCTTTCGGCGATCCGACCTTTCAGCGTGGCGCGACGACGACCTGGCGCTGCCGGCCGAGTCCGTCCACGCCCAGTTCCATCACATCGCCCGGCTGCAGCCAGATCGGGGGCTTGAAGCCCATGCCGACGCCCGGCGGGGTGCCCGTGTTGATCAGGTCCCCGGGCTCCAGCACCATGAACTGGCTCAGGTAGTGCACGATCGTGAACGGGTCGAAGATCATGGTCGCGGTCGTCCCGGTCTGGCGACGCACCCCGTTGACGTCCAGCCACAGGCCGAGCGCCGTGACGTTGGGCACCTCGTCAGAGGTGACCAGCCACGGCCCGCAGGGGTTGAACGTCTCGGCCGACTTACCCTTGCTCCACTGCCCGCCCCGCTCCATCTGGAAGGCTCGCTCGCTGACGTCGTTGACCACCGTGTACCCGGCGATCGCCGCCCTCGCTTCGGCGGGCGAGTTGAGGTAGGAGGTGCGGGTGCCGATCACGATGCCGAGCTCTACCTCCCAGTCGGCCTTGCTGTAGCCCCTGGGTAGCCGGACCTCGTCGTTCGGCCCGACGAGGGTGTTGGGGGACTTGGTGAACAGGATCGGCTCGGTGGGCACCGCCTGGCCGGTCTCAGCAGCGTGGTCGCTGTAGTTCAGGCCGATGCACAGGATCTGGTGCGGACGCGCGATCGGTGCGCCGACGCGTTCGTCGCCGAAGGGCTCGGCTTCCCGCAGGGCGATCAGGTCTGGCAGCAGCGCCAGGCCACCAGCGCCGAAGAATGCCTCGTCGAAGTCGCGAACCTCGTCGGACACATCGACGTAGGAGTCCTCGTCCACACGGACGACCGGACGCTCCTCCCCGGGCCTGCCCAGGCGCATCAGCTTCATCGCAGTCCTCCCTTTCGGAACACGGTAGCGCCCGGAAGGAGTTTCGCAAATGATTCGATTAAGCCAGCAACGCGAGCAGGGCCTCCGGATTGTGCCGGTAGGTCTCGATGCTCTGCTCGCCGGCACTGAGCGCCTCGAGGGTCGTGGTCAGGACCGTGTTCACCGGGGTGGGCACACCGTGCTGCGCCCCGAAACGGGACACGGCACCGTTGAGGAAGCGCACCTCGGTCTGGCCGCGTCCGCCGTGCAGGTCGATGTGGAACGACGGCATCTTGTCGCCGCGTCCGCCACCGAGGGCCCGGGTCAGCGCGGGCTGGGCGATGAAACGTGGCAAGCGGGACGCTGCCAGGGCCAGCGCACGCACCGGGGTGCCGGGCAGGTCGACCGGACGGAAACCGAGGGCCGCCATCACGTCGAGGCACTCCCGGAGCACGGCGATCTCCACCTCGTACAGGCGTCGGTCGCCGAACAGCACTGATACCGGCTCGTCGAGAATCGCCGAGGTCGCGTTGCCGGTGAGGTTGGTGAGCAGTTTGGACCACTTCATGGGCCCGGCCTGGGGATAGCCCCGGCCGTTGAGCTCTGCGTCGTTGAGGGCATCGACGATGGCTGTCCCCAGCGGGTGGTCGAGGGCGATCCCCATGCCGCGACGCTTCTCCTCGACGACCTGGCCGATGCCGGGCTTGCCGATGGCGGAGGTGACGGTGCCGGTGATGACGCGATCCGCTCCGAGTCTCTCTGCGATCAGCGGCTCGTTCTCCACCCCGTTCTGGAGGGACAGGACCGGGGGCAGGTCGGCCCCGGTGGCCAGCAGTCCGTCGATGGCGGCTTCGGTGTCGAAGGACTTCAGAGCAAACACGGCCACATCGTGCGGACCGGCCGCCAGCGCCTCGGCAGCGGAGCCGAAGATCGCAAAGTCACGCACCGGCACGCTGTGGCCGTCGCGGGTGAGACGAAGACCCTGCTCGGCGATGACCGTCGCTGCCGACGGCTGCTCGCTGTAGGTGACGTGGTGGCCGGCGGTTGCAAGCGAGCCTCCGACGTAGGTGCCGATCGCACCGGCGCCGAGGAACAGGAAGCGCATGGCGATCCTCCAATCAGTCGGTGGAAGCCTTGCACATCCCAGTGGTGGCGACCGATTCAGCCGCGCCACTGCGAGGCGAGCAGGCCCATGACGTGGCAGTCCACCCACCGGTCGTCGAAACGCAGGGCTTCGCGCTTGGTGCCCTCAAGGACGAACCCGACCTTCTCGTAGATGTGACGTGCCCGGGTGTTGAAGTCGTACACGTCCAGTTCGACCCGGTGCAGACCGGCTGCGAAGGCGTGCCCCATGCTCAGCCGGACGGCCTCCGTGCCGAGGCCGCGGTTGGTCGCGCCGCTGATCCAGATCCGGAAGCCGCAGCTGAGGTTCTCCTGGTCGAGGTGGTTGAGGACGGCCTCGCCAACGATCGCGCCGCTGTCGTTGTCGAGGATGACCCAGACGATCCGGTCCGAAGCATTCATCCAGTCGGCGTAGATGGTGGTGAGTTCCTCCGGCGTCCACAGCTCGGGCTCCTCGTCGCGGCTGTGGTGGACGGACCCGGTCAGACGACCCACTTCCGGGTCGGCCATCAGGGCGCGCAGGTTCGGCACGTCGGCCAGTTCGACGGGACGAAGGGTGACGATGAGCCCGTTCAGGGTGGGCTTTGCACTGAAGTCCGGCATCAGCCGTCCTGCTCCTGCTCAAGCCGGTCGAGGATCCAGGACCGCACGAGGGTGGACGCCGGGAGGTGCCGAAGATCGGCGATCTTCTGGATGGCGTTGCTCTCCTGCGGGCTCAGCCGGACGGAATAGACGAGGGTGCGGCGTTGGGGGATTGACATGTAGTACAGCGTATTACTGGTCCTGCACCCGCGGAAGTGGTGATGTTGCCCAGCTGGAACCGAGGACGACGAAGGCCGACCCGGCGCCCGCGTCGGCGAGAGCCTCATCGGTGGACAGGCCGGACGCGAGCCGCTGGTGGTAGGCAACCATGACGGCCTCGGTCTCCTCGTCGGGAACCGGGGCGACCGCCGCCACCACACAGGCAACCCCGGTGGCCAGCAGCGTGTGGGCCAGCCCGAGCGGCTCGTCGCCGGGTCGCACCTGAGCGGTGCCCACGTCACACGCGGACAGCACCACGTGACGCGCACGGATGGCGCCGGCGGGCAGCTCATGGGCGTAGACGTCGCCGTCGGCCATCCGTAGCG
This sequence comes from Propionibacteriales bacterium, assembly GCA_038220215.1. Classification (GTDB taxonomy): domain Bacteria; phylum Actinomycetota; class Actinomycetes; order Propionibacteriales; family Propionibacteriaceae; genus Propionicimonas. Next base: position 604 of record JBBRIY010000272.1, on the reverse strand, counting down.
AGGAGAACAACGGGCTGGAGGCCTGATGCTGGCCATGGGCTGCGACGTGCACGACATCGGCGCCGGCGAGCGCGGAGACCAGGTCGGCAGCAGGGGCGTCGCAGATCAGTCGGGCCCCGGGCCAGGCTGCGGCGACCCTCGTCGCCTCGGCCTCCGCATGGCTCAGGCCAGGACCGGTGAGCACGGCTACGGCGGCGCTCGCCGTGGTCGTGCGACGCGCGGCCCACTCGGTGGCGGAGCGGGCAACGGTCACCGGTGAGCCGGCCAGGGACGGCAGCCGGCCCCAAGGCACCGACGACACAGCATGCGTGCCGATGACGACGAGGCCCGGCGAGCGCAACCGCCACGGACGGACGATGGTCTCGTCCAGCCACGCCAGGCTCCTGGCCAGGGAGGAGCCGATGGCCTCCCGCAGCGGCCCGGTGGGCTGGAAGGCAACGGCACGCAGGTCGGCCTGCAGCCGTCGGGTGGTCTCAAGGCAGTGGTCGAGATCCGCGAGCCGGGCGAGCCGACGGCGTCCGCCGATGACGCCGACGCCCCACAGGCCGGAGTCGTGCGGGAACAGCCACAGCAGGTCGCGCTCGGCGGCGGCAATCCGTGCCAG
>JBBRIY010000271.1:0-4233 GCA_038220215.1 Propionibacteriales bacterium | reverse complement strand
GACCTCTGCCGGAATCTGCTCAGCGGCGGCGAGGGCGTTGGAGATCTGGGCGGATTGGTCGCGCACCTGCAGCAGCACATCGTCGCCGTAGAGGCCCTGACTTCCGGTCAGGAACCAGATCTGCTTGCTCATTTCGTGCTTCCTTGTCCATAGACGTTCTGGTAACGGTCGAACAGCTTGTCGATGTCGTCCTGCGGGATCGGAACGGGCTCGCCGAGGAGCCGGGCGAAGTGGACGGTGCGGGCGACGTCCTCGACCATCACGGCCGCCTTGACGGCGTCCCTGGCGTCATTGCCGATCGTGAACGGGCCGTGGTTGGCCATCAGGACAGCCCGCGAACGGCTGTGGCGCAGGGTCTCGACGATGCCGCGGCCGATGGAGTCATCGCCGATCAGCGCGAACGGGCCCACCGGGACGTCCCCGCCGAACTCGTCGGCCATCATGGTGAGCACGCACGGGATCGGCTCCCTGCGGGCGGCCCAGGCGGTGGCGTAGTCGGAGTGCGTGTGCACGACCCCGCCCACCTCGGGCATGTGCTTGTAGACGTAGGCGTGGGCGGCGGTGTCCGAGGACGGGGCGCGCGACCCTTCCACCAGGTTCCCGTCGAAGTCGCAGACAACCATCGCCTCGGGCGTGAGGTCGTCGTAGGAGACACCGGACGGCTTGATGACGAGCAGGTCCGCGCCGGGGACACGCGCGGAGACATTGCCGGCGGTCCAGACCACCAGGCCGTTGCGGGGCAGCTCGCCGTGCAAGGCTGCAACCTCTGATTTGAGGCCGTCGACCAATTCGCGAAGTTCTTTCGGTACGACGTTCACTTTTGTACCCCGGTTCCACCCGTCCGGATGAAAGCCACCCCGACAAGGCTGTTCACGGCATGTGTCACTTCTCTGTGCTCCCTGTACTGACGGCTTCGTTGCCCGCCACCGAGGATGTTACCGGTATCACGCAGCTCTTCGCCGTATCTGGAGATAACAGTTTGATATCGGTAACACGCGCTGTCAGTCGGCTGTGAGAGGCCGATCAACATGGCTCAGTGAGCGCAACCCGTGGTCGAGATGCCAGCTGATGAAGGCGGCCACCATCCCGCTCCCCTGCCGCAGCGTCAGTGCGGAGATGTCGCGGGTCGAGGCCCAGTCACCAGCCAGCAGGGCGCCCAGATAGATCACGGTCGCCGGGGCCGGATGCGCCGATCCGGGCGGGCGGCACCGGCGGCAGACCATGCCGCCGAGTTGCGGGCTGAAAGCCTCGTGCGGGCCAGCAGCGCCGCACCGCGCGCAGTCGGCGAGGGTGGGTGCGTAGCCGGCCAGGGCCACCGCGCGCAACAGGTAGGCGTCCATCACCATCGTCGCCGGACGCACTCCGTCGGAGGTGCCGGCCGTCAGTGCCTGCAGCCCGCCGACCAGCAACTGGAACTGCTGCAGCGCCGGCTCACCCTCCTCCGTCACCAGCCGGTCGGCGGTCTCGATCATCACCTGGCCGGTGGTGTAGCGCTCGTAGTCGTGCGCGAGGGGCTCCGAATAGGGGTGCAGGGTCACGGCCTGGGTGATCAGGTCGAGCGTCCTGCCGGTGGCGAACTGCAGGTCGACGTGGCTGAACGGCTCCAGCCGCGCGCCGAACTTCGACGTCGTCCGCCGTACGCCTCGGGCGACGGCCCTGACCTTGCCGTGGCGCCGCGAGAGCATGGTGATGATGCGGTCGGCCTCGCCCAACTTGTGGGTGCGGAGGACGACCGCCTCGTCACGATAGGTCGGCACCCGGCCATTCTCCCCCGCCGTGCGGCATCCACGTCCGAAGTGGCTCTGGGCGTGGCGTTGTTAGCGCGCACACCGGACTGCAATGATTGCTCCAGTTCACTGGTTCCGTGCGGACAGAGACCGCCCGCGCCGAGCCACCAGGAGGAGGATCAACGATGATCGACGGCCAGGCAGCCACCAGCATTCGCGAAGCGATCCAGGGCGGACAGACCGCCCTTGGCATCGAGTTCGGTTCCACACGGATCAAGGCCGTGCTGATCGGCCCCGACAACCAGCCGATAGCCACCGGCAGCCACGACTGGGAGAACCAGTTCGTCAACCGGGTCTGGACCTATTCGGTCGAGGCGGTGTGGGCCGGCCTGCAGGACTGCTACGCCTCGCTCGCCGCAGACGTGCAGGAGCGCTACGGCGTGCCCCTGGCCACCGTCGGCTCCCTCGGCGTCTCGGCGATGATGCACGGCTACATGGCCTTCGACGCCGCCGGCGACCTGCTGGTGCCGTTCCGGACCTGGCGCAACACGATCACCGGCCAGGCTGCCGCGGAGCTCAGTGAGCTGTTCGGCCACAACATCCCGCAGCGCTGGAGCGTCGCCCACCTGTACCAGGCGATCCTGAACGGCGAGGACCACGTCGGCGCGATCACCCACCTCAACACGCTGGCGGGCTACGTGCACTGGCAGTTGACCGGACAGAAGGTGCTCGGCGTCGGCGACGCCAGCGGCATGTTCCCGATCGACATCGCCACCGGCGGCTACAACGCAACGATGGTGACCCAGTTCGACGACCAGGTGACAGCGAAGGGCTTCGACTGGACGCTCGGCGGCATCCTCCCCGAAGTGCTTCTTGCCGGCGCTGATGCCGGCACGCTGACCGAGGCCGGCGCCCTGCTGCTCGACCCCAGCGGGACGCTGAAGGCCGGCATCGCGTTGTGCCCCCCGGAAGGCGACGCCGGCACCGGCATGGTCGCAACCAACTCCGTGGCCCGGCGCACCGGCAACGTGAGCGCAGGCACGTCGATCTTCGCCATGGTGGTGCTGGAACACGAACTCGCGCAGCGGCACTCCGAGCTCGACCTGGTCACCACCCCCGCCGGCGACCTGGTGGCGATGGTGCACTGCAACAACGGTGCCAGCGAGCTGAACGCCTGGGTGGGACTGTTCGGCGAGTTCGCCACCCGGCTCGGCTCCGGAAGCGACACCAACGCCGTCTTCGAAACCCTCTTCCGTGCCGCTCTCGATGGCGAGGCCGACTGCGGAGGGCTGCTCTCCTACAACTACCTCTCCGGTGAGCACATCACCGGGCTGCACGAAGGCCGTCCACTGTTCACCCGTACTCCGGACAGCCAGTTCAGCCTCGCCAACTTCATGCGCACGCACCTGTACGCATCGCTGTCGACGCTCCGGATCGGCATGAACGTGCTGCTCAAGGACGAAGCCGTCGAGCTGGATTCGATGTTCGCCCACGGCGGCCTCTTCAAGACCAAGGGCGTCGCCCAGCGCTTCCTGGCCGCGGCCCTCGACACCTCGGTTTCCGTCGGTGACATCGCCGGCGAGGGTGGCGCCTGGGGCATCGCCCTGCTGGCCGCCTACCTGCGCGACAAGGCCGAGGGCCAGGACCTGGCCACCTACCTCGGCGAGCGGGTCTTCGCCGGCGCAGCCCTGGAGTCGGTCGACCCCGACCCTGCTGACGTCGCCGGCTTCACCACCTATGTCGAGCGGTTCACCGCCGGCCTGCCCATCGAACAGGCTGCCGTCGCGCACAGCTAACGCCCCTGCAGCCGGAACGCACTCGGTCCTTATCGGTACCGGTGTACCTGCTGCCGGTCCCCCGCATGGTTCATCTGTGGCCGTAGGCTTCCGGAATGGGTCTCCTTCGCGTGAGCGTCGACCATCTGGTCCGCCTATCGGCAACCTCGGCGCGCGTGCATGCGCGCGTCCACGGCTCCTCCCTTGTCGCTGCCGGAGCGGCAGGCAGAAAGGCTGCAGAGGTGCGGGACGTGGTCGCGGCGCTGGCGGCCCACGGCATGGGCGAGGACGCTGTCGAGGTGGCCAGCATCCGGCTCGCCACGTCCGATGGGCGCATCTTGCACAGCCAGAGCGTCGACATCCAGCTGGTGATCAGGGCCGACGCCGAGCAACTTCCTGACGTCCTCGGTGTGCTCGCCGACCGTCCCGGTGTGGCGGTGGAGCGGCTGGAATGGGTCTACGACGAGTTCGAGGCCAGCATCACCGCTGCGGCAGAGGCGATGACCAAGGCGAGGCGCAAAGCCGATGCCATCGCAGCAGCTGCCGGGCTCGAAGTGACCGGGATCGCCACCGCCAGCGACTCCTGGAGTATGCCCCAGCCGCAGGGGGAGCTGGCCGATTCCTCGATGCTCTACGCCGCCCGGGCAAGCTCGGCGCCGCTCGACCTCGGGGTGGAGATCACCGCAACCACGGAGCTCTCCACGCATCTCAGCGTGGATTTCGAGTTGTCA
>JBBRIY010000270.1:0-4235 GCA_038220215.1 Propionibacteriales bacterium | reverse complement strand
ACGGTGTCGTTCTCGTTGACCACCGGCACGACACCGAGTTCGAGCAGCCTGGTGAAGGTGCGCAAGGCGTTGCGGTAATGGTCCTGGCGGGCCACGTCCTCGACGGTGAGCAGGACCTGTCCGACGGTGATGTCGTGGCGGCCGAACAGTGAGCTGTAACGGCCGACGAGCAGGCTCTGCCCGACCGACGCCGCGGCCTGCTTGCTCGCCAGGTCACGTGGACGGTGCTTCATGCGCAGCGGGCCCATGCCGGAGGCCATCGCGCCCGAGGAGACCAGCACAACGTCCTGCCCCCGGCGACGGGCGGCGGCGAGCGCGTCCACGAGGACCTCAAGGCGCACCATGTCGAGCGCACCGGAGTCGTCTGTCAGCGAGGAAGATCCGACCTTCACCACCAGCCTGCGGGCACCAGTGATCTCGGTCCGCAGGCTGGGGACAGCGGACCCGGCAGACTCAGTCATCCTCTTCGGCACCGAACCCTTCGGCGGCGAGCCGGGTTGCCTGCTCGGCCTCCCGGGCCGCTTCGCGTTCCTCTGCCTTGGCCGCGTGGTACTCGGCGTCCTTCACCCGACGACGCTGTGCTGCCGGGCGGTCGGTGACCATGCGCTGGTCCTCGCCACGACGGGAGAGGATCTCTGCGCCGATCTCCACCTGCGGGGCGAAGTCGAAGACCACCGGGTTGTCGGCACCGATGGCAACCGCGTCGCCGGCGAGGGCGCCCAGGGCGAGCAGTTCCTCCTCGATGCCCAGCCGGGCGAACCGGTCGGCGAGATACCCGACGGCCTCGGCGTTGGCGAAGTCGGTCTGACGCACCCAGCGCTCCGGCTTGTCGCCCCGGACACGCCAGACGAAGCCACCATCGCCGTCGCCCTGGCGGGTGATGGTGAACTCCGGACCGGACGCGACCGGCTCGGGACGGATCACGATCTTCTTCGGAGCGACCTTGGGGGCCGCGGCGCGACGTCGGGCGACCAGGTCTGCCATCGCGAAGGTCAGCGCCTGCAGCCCGGCACCGCTCTTGGTGGAGATTCCGAACACCTGCAGACCGCGGGCCCGGATGTCGTCGGCCACGATCTCGGCAAGCTCGCCGCCGTCCGGCACGTCGATCTTGTTGAGGGCAACCATGCGGGGACGGTCCTCGAGTCCACCGTGTGCCGTGAGCTCGGCCTCGATGATGTCGAGGTCGGTCAGCGGGTCGCGTCCGGGCTCGTAGGTGGCGCAGTCGATGACGTGGACGATCGCCTGGCAGCGCTCGATGTGACGCAGGAAGTCGTGGCCGAGGCCGCGGCCCTCGCTCGCGCCCTCGATGAGGCCGGGCACGTCGGCAACCGTGAAGGTGGTGTCACCGGCGACGATGACGCCCAGGTTCGGGATCAGTGTGGTGAACGGGTAGTCGGCGATCTTCGGCCGGGCGCGCGAGATGGCAGCGATCAGGGACGACTTGCCTGCGCTGGGGAACCCGACCAGGCCGATGTCGGCGACCACCTTGAGCTCGAGGGTGATCTGGCGGGCAGTCCCTTCCTCGCCGAGCAGCGCGAAACCGGGCGCCTTGCGGGCCTGGGAGGCCAGCGCGGCATTGCCGAGCCCGCCCCTGCCACCGGCTGCGACGACAACCTCTGCGTCCGGGCCGACGAGGTCAGCGAGCACGACCCCCGTGGAGGCGTCCGAGATCACGGTGCCGTCCGGGACGGTGAGCACGATGTCCTCGCCGTTGGCACCATTGTTGAAGTCGCCGAGGCCGGGCTTGCCGTTCACGGCCTTGCGGATCGACTGGCGGTGGAACTCCACGAGAGTGGTCAGGTTCGGGTCGACCCTGATGATCACCGAGCCACCGTTGCCGCCGTTGCCGCCGTCCGGCCCGCCGAGGGGCTTGAACTTCTCCCGGTGGATGGACGCGCAGCCGTGCCCGCCGTTGCCGGCGGAAACGGTCAGGACCGCTTGGTCGATGAAGGAGGGAATCGCCACAGGCACCTTTTACTCAGAGTTCGGCTGATCGGCCCTCCAGGGCCGACAGTAGGGCTTGAGTCTATCGGTCTCCCCGTTCCTCCGGCGGGGCCCAGATCCTGTGTTCGGCAGCCACGGGTGCCGGCAGGGACGGTGCGGCCGGCTCCGGCGCGCGCACGGCGACAGCCTCCGTGCCCGCTGCAGGCGGGGCGAACAGCGCCTCGTAGGCAGCGTCGCGCATCCCAGCGACGGGCTCCCCGTCCGGCGGGACGGTGGCTCGTTGTGGGCCCGGCACATCTGTCGCTGGCGCGGAGGCGTCGGGGTCGGGCGCCGGCTCGGCGTCCATTTGCAGGGTCGTACGCAGCCGACGTCCCCTGCCCCACAGGATGAGCGCACCCGTGATTCCGCTACCTGCAACGAGCCCGCCAGCCAGAGCGATCACCCACCAGTCCGGGCCGGGGTGGGAGAGCGCGACGAGCTTCACGGGGCTGAACGTTGCGATGCCGGAGGCGTCCCCCAGCCTGACGCTGGTGCCGCTGACCGCCAGGCCACCGTCCTCGACGACCCGTCCGGGAAAGCCGATGTCCACCTGGGTGGGCATGTTCCCGAACTGCTGCGGGAGTGCGAGGTCGACCGTGACATATTCGCCCGCCTGCGACAGCACGATGCCGAAGTCCTTCAGCGCGGCGATGTCGATGGTGCCCTGAGCACGGCAGGTCTGGTTCCCGTCCGATTCGGGGCTGCCCTTGATCACCAGCCCTGCGTACCTGGTGAGCCCGAGGCAGTCGACCTCCGCCTGCGTGAAGACCAGATTGGCCTCAGCCTCGGTTGCCGACTTCACGTCGACCGTGCCGTGGACCTCGCATCCCGAGAGGAGCAGCGCCAGCAGGGCGGCGGCGGTGCAGGCGAAGATCCGCTGCCAGGGGCGAAGCATGGGCCGATCCTAGCCAGCCTTCTGGTCGCCGGAGGATTCTCCAGGACGTGCCCAGTCCGAGTGCTGCAGGGAGAATGACGACCGGAGGCCCTCGGTACTGGCCGCCTCGGTGGTCACCGCTTCCTTGGTCACAGCTCCGTTGGTGGCCTTCCCGTTCGTCGGTTCGCTCGCACCCGGTGGTTGGGCGAACCATGACGTGTCATCCGCTGGCGGTTGCGGTGGCCCGGCGGACGGTGCGCGCACCGGCTCGACCGGAGCCACGACCGCCGGCTGGTCGGGCCCAAAAGTGGCCATCTCGGGCGCCGCTTCTCCGACGGCGTTTTCATCCAGCGCAGCTGGAACCTGTCGCCGGGATCGGCGCACCAGCACAACGGCGAGGACGGCGAGGAGCGTCGCGAGGATTCCCGCACCGGTGCCGGCGAGCGCGGCGATCAGCCATTGGGGAGGGCCCGGACTCGCCAGCCCCACCGCGCGGAGGCCGCTTCCCTGGGTGAGTGCGCCGAGGTCGGTGATTCGCACGACGTTGTCCGAGAAAGCGCCCAGTGACGTGTCCATGACCTTGCCGGGGAACCGGATGTCGATGTCGGCGGTCGGCCAGCTGTCGATGCCGCCGGAGAGGTTGGCCTCGAAGACGAGGTACTCGGCTGCAGGCGACACGGTGATGCCGAATGGGCTGAAGTAGGTGGCCTGGGTTTCACCCGTGACGTGGCAGACCTCGTCACCGTACTGATCGACAGTGGTGGTGACCGTCAGCTTCAACGCGTCGGCGCTGTTCGGGCAGTTCACGTCGGCCCCGGAGACGAAGATGTCGACGGCCACGCGATCCTCGGACAGCACGTCGAACGTGCCTTGGGCATGGCATCCGGTCAGCAGCGCCCCGGCAAGAGCCAGCCCGAGGCCGGCCACAGCTCTGTGCCAGCGGGCGTTCATGCACAGATCCTAGGTGGGACCGAAAACGCAGAAAGGCGGCCCGAGGGCCGCCTTCCAGTGAAATCTGGTTGCCTACTCGGCAGCCTCGATCGCGATGTTGACCACGCGGCGACCGCGGCGGGTGCCGAATTCGACCTTGCCCGCGCGCAGCGCGAACAGGGTGTCATCGCCACCACGACCAACGCCCTCACCGGGGTGGAAGTGGGTGCCACGCTGGCGGACGAGGATCTCGCCGGCGTTGACCTGCTGGCCGCCGAAACGCTTGACGCCGAGGCGCTGGCTGTTCGAGTCGCGACCGTTACGGGAGGCTGATGCGCCCTTTTTATGTGCCATGTCGCTGCCTCAGCTCTCGATCCCGGTGACCTTGACCTGGGTATAGCGCTGGCGATGACCCATGCGCTTCCGGTAGCCGGTCTTGTTCTTGTAC
>JBBRIY010000269.1:0-4241 GCA_038220215.1 Propionibacteriales bacterium | reverse complement strand
CTTCCGTCGTGCGCACCTCTGCGTGGTACAGCCCCTGGGTGGTGAGCACGCTCAACCCGAAGTGCCGCAGGGCCTGCAGGTGTGGGGTGACGGTCCGCTCACCGAGGTTGCAGCCTCCGGCGTACGGCAGGTCGAAGTCCTCCTCTGAGTGCAGCAGCGGGCCGAGGAACATGATGATCGAGCGCGTCCGGCGCGCGGCCGCGACGTTCATGTTGGCCAGGTCGAGCTTGGCGGGACGGATGAGTTCCAGCTCGGACTTGTCGGCGGACCAGGTGGCGCGCACCCCGATGCTGGTGAGCACTTCGAGGATGCGGTTGACTTCCTCGATCTGCGCGATGCCGGTCAGCACCGTCCGTCCGTGGTTGATCAGGGACGCGCACAGCAGAGCGACGGCTGCGTTCTTCGACGAGCGCACGGCGATCGAGCCGCTCAGCTTGACCGGCCCGTGGATTCGCAGGTGGGTGGGGCCGCCAGCCCCGGCCGTGATCAGGGGTGAGTCGAGCGCGCCCGCGATCCGGTTGATCATCTCCAGGCTCAGGTTCTGGCCCCCGGACTCTATTCGGTGCACGGCGCTCTGCGAGGTGCCCAGCACGTCAGCAAGTTCCTGCTGGGTGAGGCCGCGCTGCTTGCGAGCGTCCCGGATCAAGGTTCCGATGCTGCTGGGAAGAAGGTCTGCCACGTCGGGCACCATATCTCATATGGGATATGAACTCCCAGCCCGCAGCGGCAGGCGCTCATCGTAGAGTTGCGCCCATGACCCAACACTTCGATGTCGTCGTCCTCGGTGCCGGTCCCGGTGGTTACACCGCAGCCATTCGCGCAGCACAGCTGGGCAAGAGCGTGGCAGTGATCGAGAAGGAGTGGTGGGGCGGGGTGTGCCTCAACGTGGGCTGTATCCCCACGAAGGCACTGCTGCGCAACGCCGAGGTCGCGCACATCTTCACCAGGGAGGCCCGCACCTTCGGCATCGAGGGGGAGGTCACCTTCAGCTACAAGTCGGCTTTCGACCGGAGCCGCACCGTCTCCGACCGCATGGTCAAGGGCGTCCACTTCCTGATGCGCAAGAACAAGATCACCGAGCTCAACGGCTGGGGCACCTTCGTCGACGCCAAGACCATCCGCCTCGCCACCGATGCCGGCGAGGAAGAGATCACCTTCGGGTCCTGCATCATCTCGGTCGGCGCCACAACGAAGATGCTGCCCGGCACCCAGCGCAGCGCGCGGGTCTTCACCTACGAGGAGCAGATCCTTACCGACCAGCTGCCCAGCTCGATCGTGATCTGCGGGGCCGGCGCGATCGGCACCGAGTTCGCCTACGTCCTTGCCAACTACGGCGTCCAGGTGACGATGGTGGAGTACTTCGACCGGATGGTCCCCAACGAGGACCCCGAAGTCGCTGCCGAACTGCTGAAGGCCTACAAGAAGCTCGGCGTGAAGGTGCTCACCGGCACGAAGGTGGACGGGATCGAGGAGCACGCCGACGGCGTCCGGGTGCAGATCAGCCCGGCCGGTGGGGGAGAGGGGCAGGTGCTCGAGGCCGAGCAGGTCATGCAGTCCCTCGGCTTCCAGCCCCGGATCGACGGCTACGGCCTCGAGAACACGGGAGTGTCCCTCACCGAGCGCGGCGCGATCGCCATCGACGACTTCATGCGCACCAACGTCGAGGGCATCTACGCCATCGGTGATGTCACGGCGAAGCTGATGCTGGCCCACACCGCGGAGGCGCAGGGCGTGGTGGCTGCGGAGACCATCGCTGGCGCGGAGACGATGCCCATCAACTACGACATGATCCCGCGGGCCACCTACTGCCAGCCACAGATCGCCTCCTTCGGCTACACCGAAGCCCAGGCAAAAGAGCGCGGCTTCGAGGTGAAGGTCTCCAAGTTCCCGTTCAGCGCGAACGGCAAGGCCCACGGCCTGGGCGACGCCACCGGCTTCGTCAAGATCGTGGCCGACGCCCGCTACAACGAGCTGCTGGGCGCCCACCTGATCGGCCCGGACGTCTCCGAGCTGCTGCCCGAGCTCACGCTCGCCCAGCAGTGGGATCTCACGGCGGACGAGGTGGCCCGCAACATCCACGCCCACCCCAGCCTCTCCGAAGCGCTCAAGGAAGCCGTCGAGGGCATCGCCGGACACATGATCAACCTCTGACCAGGATCGTGCCCGGCCCGTCGACCGGGAGGCCCGGCGGTGGCTCGATCGCGCTGCGACCTGCGCTGCGACCTGCGCTGGCGGCCTTCGGCGACGAGACGTTTCGCCTGGCTTCGGCCAGCACCTTCGTCTGGGTGCGGCTGCTGCCGCGGCTCATCGCGCTCACCCTGCTGGGCTGGGTGGCCTATCACGGCGCGGTGTTCCTCGCCGCGGAGGTGGCCCAGGTCTCGGTATGGCTGCTGATCCCCGCACTGTCCATCGGCGTGGTCCTCCGGTTGGCCACGGTGGTCGTCGCGCTCCGCTCGGTGGCCACGGAACTGGGTGCTCCGACACTGCTGCGGCAGGTCGCGCCGGCCGACGCCGTCGACGACGACCGCGACCGGTCGCTGGGCCGGCTGCTCGGCATCACCCTCGTGCCCTTCCTCGCCGTGTATGCCTCCTTCGGCTACGTCGACTCCTTCGCCCGCGACGTCGTGCTGCTCTCCACCTACCGGTTCGGTCCGGGGGAACTGCTGCAAGGACTCAACCCCCTCAACTCAGCGCTGACGGCCGGGATCACCGTCGCCCTTCTCGTCGTCCTGTACGGCGCCCGGCGCCTGCTCCAGGGCTGGCAGGAACGCAGCGGTGGCTTGCTGCCGGCCCTGCTTGTTGCGCTCATCGAGGCCAGCGGCCTCTTCGTCGTGCTCCTCAGCGCGTTCCGGCTGGTCGAGGGCATCCAGCTCTGGCTGGGAGATCGACGCGTCGCGCAGTGGTGGCAGGCAGCCGTGGACTGGACCACCGGCTGGCTCCAGTTCGACCTGCCCGCCCTCGTCCAGCAGGCCTGGACCGTTCTGGCCGGTACCGTCTGGCCGGTGTTCTGGGACGTATTGAGCCAGCCGTTGGCCTGGTTGACGCTGGCAGCCCTCGTCTTCGGCTCGCGGGTGCTCACCCTGGGCGACGTGCTGCACCCTGGAGCAGCCGCTCCTGATGGCGAGGCTGTCGGAAGGGCAGCCCGGCTGCGGATCGCCCTCGCCGGTGCCGAGGGTCCGCGCCGCGCCGTGCTGAGGCTCCAGCAGACCTTCGTGGGCGACGTGGACGACAAATACCTGCCCACGTGGAAGTCCCTTCGCCTCGTGCTGCGCGCCGGCTGGTCATTCCTCGGGGCCTTCGTCCTGCTGTTCAGCCTTGTCGGCTTCCTCGGGGACTGGTCGGTTGACGCGGTCAAGACGGCGGTCGGCGGGCAGCCGGTGTCGGTGTGGATCAACGTCATTCCGTTCCTCGGCCTCCTGCCGGACGTCCTGGGGATGAGCCTCCAGCTCGCCCTGCTGGGCGCTGCCTTCGTCCGCATCCTGCAACTGCACTCACCGGAAGCCGAGCGGGTGGAGCCGGCGAGGGAGAGAACCGGCCGCCTGACGGAAGCGGCCGTCGTCGCAGGCATCGTGCTGTCCTTCGTCGCGTTGGCCGTGCTGCGACCGAACCCCGACGCGGCCGTGCGCACCGCCGAGCTGGGGGAGCGGGCCCGCTACGCCGGCGGCGCCGTGCAGGTGGACTCCGTGCAGCTCGGCACCAAGGTGCTCATGCTGCCGTCAAAGGACGTCGAGGCCTCTCCGGTGATGTTCGTCGCCGTGCACGCGACGGTGACGCGCTCGGGGGCGGCAGCGGTGAGAGTGCAGCCGCGGCTGGTGAACGGGTCCCGCGCCTACGACGCGCAGAGCTGGGGCTCCTCGGTCCTCGCTCCTCAGCCGGGCTTCAGCGAGGGCACCGACTTCGTGTTCGAGGTCCTGCCGTCCGACGTCAACGAGGGCCTGCACCTGGAGTTCCAGACCCGGCAACTGCTGGTGTACTACCCGGACGTGGTCAGCGTGCCGCTCCGGCTCAGTCCGGCAGCCGCGGCCGCCGCCGTCCACCAGAGCGTCGTAGTCACCTCCGGGACGCAGAAGGCCGTCGCATGAGGGACCGCAGGCTGCTAATCGTCGCCGTCGCGCTCGCGCTGGTCTTCTCCGCCGCCTGGCTGTGGCGCGGGGTCGGCGACCAGTCGACGTCCCGCACTTCGGTGCCGGCCGGGCAGACGGGGCGCGTGGGGGCCGTGACCTACCGCCTGGACTCGCTGC
>JBBRIY010000268.1:0-4249 GCA_038220215.1 Propionibacteriales bacterium | reverse complement strand
CTGGTTCACCTCCGACTGGGGCGACGAGTTCACGCCGCAGGAGCAACTGGTCACCCAGGCCCTGCACCTGGGCATCACGTCGGGTCGCTCGTCAAAGGGCATGCACCCCTGGGCCCTGCTCGAACGGGCCGACGGTGAGGCTGTGGTGGTCTGCCCTGCCTGGAGCGGGAATTGGCGCATCGACATCGAACCGACGTCCACCGGCGTCCGGGTGCTCGCCGGCATCAGCGCGTGGCAGTTTGAGCGGACCGTGGGTCCCGACAGGCCGTTCCGGGCGCCGAGCGTCTACGTCGCGACGGCTAGCTCGCGAGCCGACGCGACCTCAGGCCTTGCCGCGGCGGTGTCGCGCTGGGTCGCGCCGCGCACCCCGGACGTGCCCCTGACCTGGAACCACTGGTGGCCCTACGAGGACCAGGAGATCAACGCAGAGGCCTTCCTCACCGACGTCGCCGTCGCCCGTGACCTCGGCTACGAACTGGCCGTCCTGGACGCCGGCTGGTTCGGCGGCGCGGACGACACCTCCGACTGGTGGAAGGTCCGTGGCGACTGGGACGACGAGAACACCGTCCGCTTCCCCGACGGGACAGCCGGCCTGGCCGCAGCCACCCGCGCCGCCGGGGTGGAATTCGGGGTCTGGTGCGAGATCGAGGCACTCGGCTTCGACGCCGCCATCGCGAAGGCCAAGCCCGAGATCGTCGCCCGACGCGACGCTGACCCCGAGTTCACCGGCATCCGTGAGGACGACCCCGGCTGGCTGGGCTACGTCTGCCTGGGCGCGCCGGCGGGCAGGGAGCACGCGTTGGGCGTGCTTGACCGGCTGGTCAGCCGCACGGGTGCGCGCTGGCTGAAGGTCGACTTCAACCTCGATCCCGGTCCCGGGTGTAACCGCACCGACCACGGCCATGGCGCCGGCGATGGACTCTACGAGCACTACGTCGGGCTGTATGGCGTGCTCGACGAGCTGCGCCTGCGGTTCCCCCAACTGGTGGTGGAGGACTGCTCCTCCGGTGGGCTGCGGCTCGACCTCGGCCTGCTGGCCCACGTGCACTGCGGCTTCCTCTCCGACCCGGACTGGACGGAGTTCCACCTGCAACTGCTGTGGGGGATCAGCCAGATGCTCCCGGCGGCGAGCATCTTCCACTTCAGCGAGTCACAGTGGCGGACCCACCACCCCCGCCAGAACCTCGACATCCAGACCATCAGCGCGGCCGACTACGACGCGTCGCTCCGCGCGGTCATGCTGCACCGGTTCGCGCTGTCGCAGAAGCTGCACGAGCTGCCGGAGGCGTTGCGCGACCGCGTCCGTGCCCACGCTGCCAACTACCGCGAGTACGTGATCCCCGTCCTGCGCGAGCATGGCGTGATCCGTGCGCTGACCGCCCAGCCGCGGCGCGACGGGGGTGGTGAGCGGTGGCCGGCCTTCCAGCTGACAGCCGGTGACAGCCACGTCGTGATGGCGCTGGCCCTGGACGGGGCCACCGATCGGGAGTGCCGGATCCGCCCGCTCGGGCTGTCTCCGGAGACCATCTACGGGCTCCGCCTGCTCGGTCCGGACGTCGACGTCACCGACCTCGGAACGACCACCGGCCTCGGGTCGGAACTGGTGGCGGACGGCATCCTGCTGCGCCGGGCCTCCGGGGCGACCTCCTGGCTGCTGGTGATCGAGGAGGAGGACGCCTGAGGAGGCGCTCAGTGGGCCAGGGCGATGGCGGTGACAGCCGGGGCGAATTCGTGGTCGAGCACCAGGCACGCAGCCCCGATGGCGATCACGTCGTCGCCGAGCGCCGTGCCGACGACGGTCAGGGGCTTGCCGGCCCTGCCACGCACCAGCCCCGGACGCACCAGGTCTGTCAGCAGCGGCAGGTAGACCGAGCGCAGGCGCATCCAGGTGGGACCGCCGATCGCGACGACGTCGGTGTCCATGATGTTGGCGAGGGTTGTGACGGCCTTGGCGAGCTGGCGCGCTGATCCTTCGATCAACGCGCAGGCCTCCGCGTCGCCCCCGTCGACGAGGGCACACAGCGCCGCGAAGGACTCATCGATCCGTGCCGGGTCTGCCGAATGCACCGAGTCAAGGTGGGCGCCGCCGAGGAGCCGTGCGGCCACCGCGCGCTGTACCAGCGCGCTCGGGCTGAGGGTGACGCCCAGGCAGCCCCGCAGGCCGCAGTCACACTCCGGACCACGCGGGTCGACGACCAGGTGCCCGATGTCGCCGGCGTTGCCGGAGGCGCCCCGGAGGATGGTGTCGTCCACGGCAGCGCCCACCCCGATGCCGGTGCTCAGGTAGAGGAACAGCGAGTTCGCCTGGCCGAGGGTCGCGCCCGTCCAGCGTTCGCCGACGGCTGCAGCGACGACGTCCTTGTCGAGCACGACAGGCAGGCCCGAGCGCTCCGCGAGCCCCTCGACGACCGAGACGTCACGCCACAGCGGCAAATGTGGTGGATCGAGGATCGTGCCGGTGGTGACGTTGATCGGGCCCGGCGCTGCCAGCCCGATGCCGGCGACCAGGTCGGGGTCGATGCCTGACTGCGCCAGCAGCGTGGGGATCGCGGCAGCGATGGCGTCCAGCATCTCGGCCGGTTGGGCGTTGGCAGGGCTGGGCAGCTTGAGGTGCGCCGCCACCTGCCCGCGCAGGTTCACCAGCACGGCAGTCGCCACCAGCGGGTCGAGGTGGACGCCGATCGCATAGCGTCCGTCGGGGTCGAGGGTCAGCGGCGTGCGCGGCTTGCCGAGGCCCTGGGTGACGCGGTCGCCCTCACGCAGCAGCCCGGACTCCAGCATGCGGCGAACGATGTTGGAGACGGTCTGAGCCGACAGCCCGGTCTGCTTGGAGATCTCCACCCGGGAGAGGCCGTCACCGGCTCGCCGGACGGCGTCGATCACCACGGATTCGTTGAACCCGGCGACCCTCGAGAGGTTGGTGCCGCGCCGCAGTGGACGCATCGATGACCTTTCCGCGAGCCCGACGGCCGCTCGTCCAATAATTCCATTGGATGTAGATTCTCATGCACATCACTGCCGGCGAGGGAGATCCCACTATGAAGCCCGTGATCCCCTGGGTAGTCGAGCCTGCCGAACGGCTGGTCTACGGCTCTTTCGTCGACTGCAATGTGGCGCAGGCCTGGGTCGGGGACCGGTTGCGGATCTTCACCGGCAAGTACGGGGAGGATCCGGTCTGGGGTGAGGCGCGGGACCTGAAATACGCCGACGGCAGTGACGCCCCCGCGGCGTTCGCCACACCAGCCGGCGGGTTCGTCGAGGTTGAACTGCCGCAGAACGCGGCACCCGGCACACCCGGACTGCACGGCGCCGTCTGGTTCGAGTCGGTCTATGCCCCGCCGGCGGAGCCGCCCGGTGGTGTGCTGTTCGCGCTCTACCACAACGAGAACTATCCCCAGACCCTGCCGTTCGACGCTCGCACCGGTGAGGGGTACCGCCCCGACCATTGGCCGCCGGGCCTGCAGGGCGAGGGTTCGGTGCAGGCGGTCTGCCGGATCGGCATCATGTCATCGGTCGACGGCGGAGGCTCCTGGACCGATCGCGGCATTCTGCTGGAGGACCGGCAGCCCCGGCTCGTGCTGTCGCCGGTCAACGCCAACTACACCTTTCCCGGCGGGGTGGGCGACCCCTCTGCTGTTGCCTGTGGCGATCACCTCTACGTGTTCTTCGGCGAGTACGGCTATCCCGGAGACTTCGAACCTGCCAGCTGGAACCCGGCGACCGAGGCCTCCGGGCAGTGCATCACCGTGGCGCGGATCGCCCTTTCCGACCTTGCTGATCCGGTGGGGCGGGCACGGCGATGGGACGGCAACGGCTTCGGCGCGGCCCCCGACGGCATCGGGGTGCCGATCGCCGCGCTGCAACTGTCGGAAGCCGAAGGTGGCGGGCCGGTATCGGCGGGCAACCGCAGCTTCCACTGGGGGCCGTCGGTGAGCTGGAACGACCACCTCGAGGGCTGGGTGATGACGTTCGGCAGGGTTGACTCGGAGTTCTGGGCCGGCGACTCGGTCTGGATCAGCTTCAACCCTCATCACGATCTCGGCGAGGGCGACAACAGCCAGGACTGGAGCGTCCCCGAGTTGTTGTTCCGCAAGCCCGGCCACACGCTGTGGTACCCGTCCCTGCAGCCGCTGGGTACCGCCGACGACGTGGCGGAGCGCCGCACCGGCGTCCGTCTGGGCAGGCAGGCCCGTCTCTGGGTGAAGGACCTCGGCCCCAGCACCCACCGCTACCTGTCAGAACACGTCAT
>JBBRIY010000267.1:0-4270 GCA_038220215.1 Propionibacteriales bacterium | reverse complement strand
CGACACGTTGGAGATGCCAAGGGTGGTGTGGATGCCGGGGTACTTGGTGGTCACCGCCGTGATCGCCTTGATGGTCTCCAGGGCGTCGCGACGCGTCTCCTCCTGGCCGGTGGTGACAGGGAAGGTGAGGCAGTCGACGATGATGTCGCCGATCCGCATGCCCCAGTTGCCGGTCAGGTCGGCAATCAGCCGGTCGGCGACGGCCACCTTCCACTCCGCCGTGCGGGCCTGGCCCTCCTCGTCGATGGTGAGCGCCACGACGGCAGCGCCGTGCTCGCGCACCAGCGGCATCGCCTTGGCGAAGCGGGAGTCGGGCCCGTCCCCATCCTCGTAGTTCACCGAGTTGATCGCGCAGCGTCCACCGAGGCGCTCAAGGCCGGCCTGCAGCACCGGGGCCTCTGTGGAGTCGAGCATGATCGGCAGGGCCACGCCGGTGCCGAGCGTCGACGCCAACTGGGCCATGTCGGCCACGCCGTCCCGGCCGACGTAGTCGACGCACAGGTCGAGCAGGTGGGCACCGTCGCGACTCTGCTGCCGGGCGATGTCGAGGCAGTCGGCCCAGTTCTCGGCGAGCATGGCGTCGCGGAACGCCCGCGACCCGTTGGCGTTGGTGCGCTCGCCGATGGACAGGTAGGTGAGGTCCTGCCGCAGGGGCACCTCGGCGTAGAGCGACGACACCGCGGAGACCTGCTCCGGGTGGCGTTCGGCCGGGACGGTGGCCGCAACGGCTGCAGCCAGGCGCGAGATGTGCGCGGGCGTCGTGCCGCAGCACCCGCCGACGAGGTTCAGCCCGAACTCGTCGGTGAACTGCTGGACGTAGCGGACGAACTCCTCAGGCCCCATCGGGTAGACCGCGCCGTTCGGACCCAGTTCGGGAAGGCCGGCATTCGGCATGCAGACCAGCTTCACGCCGGCATGACGGGAGAGGTGGCGCAGGTGTTCGCTCATCTCGGTGGGCCCGGTGCCGCAGTTCAGCCCGATCGCGTCGATGTCCAGCGGCTCGAGGGCGGTCAGCGCCGCGCCGATCTCGCTTCCGAGGAGCATCGTGCCTGCGGTCTCGATGGTCACATTGACGAAGATCGGCAGGTCGGAGCCCAGTGCCGTCCGTGCCCTCCGGGCGCCGTTGACCGCGGCCTTCGCCTGCAGCAGGTCCTGGCAGGTCTCGACCTGGAAGCCGTCGATGCCCCCGGTGATCATCGCCTCGGCCTGCAGCTGGTAGGAGTCGCGCAGGCGCGCGTAGGCGATATGGCCAAGGCTGGGCAGCTTGGTGCCCGGCCCCATGCTGCCGAGCACGTACCGCTGGCGGTCGGGGGTGCTGGCCGCGTCCGCTGCGGCCCGGGCGATGCGAGCGCCGGCCCCGGCCAACTCAGCGATGCGCTCGCCGGCGTCGTACTCGCCAAGGGCAGCCAGGTTCGCGCCGAAGGTGTTGGTCTCGATGCAGTCCGCGCCGGCGTCAAGGTAGGCGGTGTGGATGGCCCCGACGACGTCGGGCCGCGTGGCGTTCAGGACCTCGTTGCAGCCCTCCATCCCCTCGAAGTCCCCAAGGGTCAGGTCGTAGCCCTGCAGCATCGTGCCCATTCCCCCGTCGGCCACAAGGACGCGGGTGTTGAGGGCCGTGCGCAGATCGCGGGTCATGGGGAGCAGAATAGGCGAGTCGGCCTACAGTAGGCGCCATGGCAGAGGCTCGTGGGCTCAGGGGGCTGCGTAATCCGGCGGTCATCGCCGGGTTCGGCGGCTGGAACGACGCCGGTGAAGCGGCCAGTGGCGTGATCGATCATCTGGTCGACCAGTACAAGGCGGAACTCGCCTTCGCTGTCGATCCGGAGGAGTTCTACGACTTCCAGGTGAACCGGCCGACCACCCGGCTGGTGGACGGCAATCGCATCATCGAATGGCCGACAACGGAGGTGCTCGTTGCCAGCCTGCCGGAACGCGACCTGGTGCTGATCGGTGGGCCGGAGCCGAATTACCGCTGGCAGGAATACGTGAGCCGCCTGCTGTCCATGCTCCGGACGGTCAAGCCGGAGGTGGTCGTGCTGCTCGGTGCCCTGCTCACCGATGCCCCTCACACGCGTCCGGTGCCGGTGGCCGGCACAGCCAGCACCAGCGAGTTCGCAGACGAACTCGGGCTGGAGCTCTCCGACTACGAGGGTCCCACCGGGATCATCGGCGTGCTCGCCTACGAGTGCACCCGCGCGGGCATGCCCGTGGTGTCGATGTGGGCCTCGGTGCCGCACTACGTCGCAGAGCCGCCGAACCCGCAGGGCACGCTGGCCTTGTTGAGCCGGCTCGAGGACGTGCTGAACCTGCCGCTGGATCCCGGGGAACTCCAGAAGGACGCCGAGCAGTGGATCGAACAGGTCAACGAGCTGGTGTCCGACGACCCGGACATCTCGAGCTACATCAACGCCCTCGAGGAGCGCAGGGACGAGGCGACCACCACCCCCAGTGGTGACGCGATCGCCGCCGAGTTCGAGCGCTACCTCAGGCGTCGGGACCGACGGCGCGGCTGAGAGCCGACGCCTTCAGCGCGCGGACCACGGCATCGGGGTCGGCGGCGCTGTAGACGGCAGACCCGGCGACGAAGGTGTCCGCCCCGGCATCCACACAGCGTTCGATGGTGTCTGCACTGATGCCACCGTCGACCTGCAGCCAGATGTCGCCACCCCTGGTGTCCAGCAGGGCACGGGTGCGCCTGATCTTTGGCAGCATCACATCGAGGAACGACTGCCCGCCGAAGCCCGGCTCCACCGTCATCAACAGCACCATGTCGAGTTCGTCGAGAAGGTCGGCGTAGGGCTCGATCGGCGTGGCCGGCCGGAGCCCCATCGATGCTCGCGCGCCGAGCGCGCGCAGTTCGCGCGCCAGTTTCACCGGGGCGTCGGAAGCCTCGATGTGGAAGGTGACCGACTGCGCCCCCGCCTCGGCGAATCCCGGCGCCCAGCGGTCCACCTCAGCGATCATCAGGTGTACGTCCAGCATCTTGTCCGTGCCCGCACGCACGCTCTGCACCATCGGCAGGCCGAAGGTCAGGTTGGGCACAAAGCGGTTGTCCATCACGTCCAGGTGCACGGCGTCGGCGCTCGGGATGCGCGCTATCTCGGCGTTGAGCGCCGCAAGGTTGGCATTCAGGATGCTTGGCGTGATTCGAATTCCCACGGCTGGCAGCCTAGACCGAACAACGCCCGCGGGCTCAGCTCTTGCGGCGCAGCAGGGCAAGGAACATCGCGTCCGTGCCGTGGCGGTGCGGCCACAGCTGCACGAAGTCGCCGGACGCCGCGTCCGGAACCTCGGGGAGGTGCTCGGGGGCCGACAGCACCTGCACGCCGGTGGCCCCGGCCACCACCTCCACGGTCTCGGCCGGGTGTGGAGAGCAGGTGACGTAGGCGACCACGCCGCCGGGCTGCACCGAACGGATCGCCGCCGCCAGCAGCTCGCGCTGCAGGGCAACCAGACCGGGCAGGTCGGTGGGCTTGCGTCGCCACCGGCTCTCCGGACGCCGCCGCAGGGAGCCGAGCCCGGTGCACGGCACATCGGCCAGCACCCGCGAGAAGGCGCCATCACGCCAGGCCGGACGCGTGCCGTCCGCCACGATGGTCACGGGGCGGTTCGGTTCCGGGTAGGCGCGCAGGTTGTCGGCGACGAGGCGGGCACGATGTGGCTGCAGTTCGGACGCGACCAGCCTCTCCCCCGCCTCCCGGGCCAGGCCGGCGAGCAGGGCCGACTTGCCGCCGGGGCCGGCGCACAGGTCGAGCCAGGTGCCACCCGGTGCGCTGGCGCGGGCAAGGGCGAGTGCGACCAGCTGCGAACCCTCGTCCTGCACCCCGGCGCGCCCCTGGCGGACTGCTTCGACAGCTGCCGGGTCGCCGTCGCGGTGCGCGCCGAAAGGTGACCAGCGAGTGGGCGTGCCGCCGAGTTCTGCCCGGTCGGCCAGCCCCGGTCGGACAACGAGGCAGGGGGTGGGGGCGACATTGTCCGCAGCGAGGGCTTCGAGCAGTTCTTCCGCCGGCAGGACCTTCGACCAGGCCTCCACGATCCAGCGGGGGTGGTGCGTCTCAAGGGCGAGCCGGCCGATGTCGTCCGCGCCCTCGCTGAGCAGTTCCAGCCAGCCCGGCCAGTCGTGTTGTGCGACCTTGCGCAGGATCGCATTCACCGTGCCCGCGACCCGCTCACCGATCTGGCGAGCGGCCAGGTCGACCGTCGCGGAGATGGCCGCACGTGCCGGCACCCGCATGGCCAGCAGCTGATGCGTGCCAAGGCGCAGCGCGTC
>JBBRIY010000266.1:0-4277 GCA_038220215.1 Propionibacteriales bacterium | reverse complement strand
CCGGGCCCGCTACGGCGGATGGCCAGCTCGGCGACAGCGAGATTGATGGCCCACGCTGCGCCCATCGTCAGGTCGTTGGCCAGGACGCTCGTGCCCACCAGCGCAGGCCCGATCGCTCCCGTGAACGCCTGGGTGCCTGCGCCGAGGGCGAGCGCGTAGGCCCGCGTCATCCAGGCCCGGTGCCGCGGCACATCACCGTGCCGGATCGCCGCGAAGCCGAGAACGACACTGGCCGCCATCGCCGTCCCCACCACCAGCCGGATGGCGACGAGCAGCAGCCCCGACCCCGGCTTGGGGGTGTAGGCCAGCGTCATCCAGAGACCGGACAGCGCGACCGCCATGGCCAGCAGGACCAGCACGCGTCCGCTGGCCCGGTGCCAGCCCGGGTGACGCCGGCGCAGGCCGGCCGAGAACTGGAAGGCGCCGAGCAGCGAGTACGGGATGACGCTGGCGATATGCACGATGACCGGGAGCGGGGAGGCGTCGATCCGGGCGTCCACCGGCATCAGGCTGGGCCCGCCGGCCAACCCGGTGAGTCGCAGCGAGCCGGAGATCGCTGGCACCAGGCTCAGCGCGATGAGGGCGAACGGCACCCACCGGGCCGAAGCCCGGTGGGTAGTGGTGATCGTGGTCATCGGGCGACGGCGGGCTCGGGCAGCGACCGGGATTCGGCAACGGCACCGGTGGCGCCGTACGTGCGCCACACCGACCCGCCGAGTGCGATCAGGGCCAGCCCCGTCGGGACGGCGAACAGGCGCTGGTTGATGAAGGGGAGGAAGGGGATCAGGATGCTCAGCGGAGTGGCGACGGCGAGCATGATCGATGCCCAGCGGGCCAGGACGTTGGCGCGGAAGAGTGCGATCCCGAACACAAGGCCGCCGGCCATGTAGGTGACCCCGACAAAGGAGTTGAGCGAGCTCATCAGGCCGATGTCGACTGCGGCCTTGCCGCCAAGGGCGACACCGATAGCCGCGCTCACGTACTCGGGCGACGTGTGGACGATGGCGGGCAGGATGACGACGGCGGCGACTTCGAGGGTCAGCATTGCGAGGAACGCCGCTCCCAGGGTCAGGAACCCGATGAGCCCGAGCACGCCGGCCTTCTTCACCTGAGGCAGGTACATGCCGGTGATGCCGATCAGGGCGAGCACGGTGAAGCAGACCTTCATCGTCTGCCTGATGGCGAACTCGGCCGTGCTCACGAAGGCCAGGTCCACGGGTGGGTGGTTGATCTGGACAGCACAGAACAGCAGGCCCGCGACGACGGCGCTGATGCCTGCCGCCCGGGTGAGGCCGGTGGTGGTGATGGACATGTGAGGCTCCCTGGTTCGAGGTCCGCGGCGGTGCCGCTGCTGATGGTTCGAACCTAGGAATCGACCGGGTGAGGGGGCATCACCCTTCGATGTGATCACCCATGTGATCTTCGACCCTGCGGGAGCAGGCCCCGCTCCCGCGCCTGTGCCACCGCTGCCCGCCGTGTGGTGACGTCGAGCTTGGTGAAGATGTGCTTGGTGTGGGTGCGCAGGGTGTTGTGGGAGACGAACAACGCCCGTGCGATCTCCGGCCCGGTGAGCTCGCTGTCGAGCAGCCGCAGCACCTGCAGTTCGCGCTCGGTCAGGCCATCGGCCGGCTGCAACGAGGCCGGAGCCGGCGCTTCCCGGCGTCCGGACGGGTCGAGCCCCCACGCGAGCACCTCACGGATCTGGACGAGGCTCCCCGCCCGGCCCGAGGCCGCGGCGGCCGCTTCGAGACGGCCAAGCAGATCGATCGCCGCACCCGTGCCGCCCGGGTGCCCGGCGAGGACGTGGCGGACGAGGGTGAGGTGCTCGTACTCCCTGAGGTAGCTGACCTCGTCGGTGAGTGCCACCCCGCTCTCGCTCACCCAGTCGGCTGAGCGGGTGAGGTCGCCCGCAGCAATCCACACCCGGGCGCGCATCGCGGCGATCGGGCGCACGTTCGGGTAGTAGCCGGGCCGGTAGTAGGCGTCCGCCTGATCGAGCAACCCGATTGCCCGCTCGTGATCGCCGTACGACTCGGCCAGGCGCGCGGCAGCCACGAACCAGCGGTAGCGGCTCTCACTGTTGGGCTCGCGCTGTGCGAGTGGCTGCGCGGTGGCGAGATGGTGCTCGGCGGAGGTCGGCTCACCCGCGTCCAGCTCGAGCTCTGCCAGGGCGACGTGGAGGTCGGACGTGGCCCGCGCCGCCGCCAGCCCCAGCGCCTCGGAGGTCGCCAGTGCCCGCTCGCACAGGTCCCGCGCCCGGTCGGGCCGCCCCGCCACCGTCCACATCTCTGCGAGGAGCGCCGTGCTGCTGAGTTCATCGACGACCGACCCCGCCGCGTGCAGGCTCGCCACCGCCGTGGTGAAGGTCTCGACCGCCGTCGTGATATCGCCTTCCGACCAGGCGGCCAGAGCGAGGAAGCCTGCGGCCGCGCCCCGCCAGAAGTGGTCGTCGGGCCCGGCCGCGTCGAGGGTGCGGCGTGCGTGTTGCACAACCCCGGTGAGGTCGCCCCTCGCCTGCGCGAGCGATGCCCGGTACATCGCGATCGACGCCGGCACGGTGCGGAGCTCCTCGCTCTGGGCCCACGGCGGCTGCGACCCCGCCGGGACGCTCGCCAGCAGGGCATCGGCATGGTCGAGCCAGGACTCCATGGCCGCCAGGTCGCCGGAGACGAGGGCCACCCACCCCCGGAGGGTGGTGAGCACCGGGCTGCGGCCGATCGTCTCCTCGGGCAACGCCCGTAGCCAGCCGATCAGAGCCGCGTCGCGCCGATCGCGGCGTGTCTCGGGCAGGGCAGCCTCGATCAGTACGCCGGCAAGCTCGAACTCCCCCGCGGCGAGCGCGTGGCGGATCGCGTCATCGGTGAACCCCTTGGCCTGGTGCCACGCGCTGGCCCGACGGTGCAGCACGGGAACCTCCGCGGGCCGTTCGGCGAGGAGACGGGCGCGCAGCACGTCGGCGAACAGGTGGTGGTACCGGAACCAGACCAGCTGGTCATCCAGCGGCACCACGAAGAGGTTCGCCCGTTCGAGGCGGGCGAGTGTCTCGGCCCCACCGTCGAGGCCGGTCAGCGCATCGCAGAGATCACCGGTGAGCCGGTCGAGCGTGGACGTTCGCAGCAGGAAGTCGCGCACCTCGTCGGACAGGTGGGCCAGCACCTCGTCCATCAGGTAGTCGACGATGTAGCGGTCGTCGCCGGCGAAGCGCTCAATGAACCCGGCCGCGTCCTCGCGTCCGCGCAGGGACAGTGCGGCGAGTTGCAGTGCGGCGATCCATCCCTCGGTGCGCTCGCCCAGGGCCTCGACGTCGGTGGCCGCGAGCGCGAGGCCGGTGGCGCCGCGCAGGTACTCGGCCGCCTCCTCCCTGGTGAAGCGCAGGTCCGCGGCACGGAGCTCCAGCAGCTCGCCGCGCCCGCGCCACCGCGACAACGGGAGGTCGGGGTCGACGCGCGTACTAATCAGCAGGTGCACCTGGGGTGGCAGGTGTTCCAGGAGGAACCGGACGCCATCGGTCACCTCGCCGTTGTCCACCAGGTGGTAGTCGTCAAGGATCAGCCAGACCTCGTCCGTGACACCGGCGAGCTCGTTCAGCAGCACGGTGAGGCCCTCCGGACCGGGCGCCCGACCGGCGGCCGCGAGCTCGCCCGCCGCCTCCCGCAGGCCGGGGACAAGGGCTTCCAGCGACGCCACGACGTGCGGCCAGAAGGATCCCGGGTCGTTGTCGCCGCCGTCGAGGGATACCCACGCAACCGCCTTCGAAGGGTCACCGGTTGCCCGCGTCCATTCGGCGAGCAGGGTGGTCTTGCCGAAGCCCGGTGGCGCAGACAGGAGCGTGAGCCGGGCGGCAGCCCCGGCATCCAGTCGTTCCAGCAGCCGGGATCGCACCACCCGTCCCGGGCGAGCCCTCGGGACATACAGCTTGGTTGCCATCAGCGGACGTGCCACGAACCCTCATTCCCCCCAGCGCATCACCCAGTGCGGCGGTGATGATCGCCCTCACCGTAGCCGGGGGAACGAGGAGTCACCATGAGCAAACAGCGCACAGGCCGGTGCCGTCCCGCTGGGTGATGCCCTCGGTGCAGGAGTCAGGCCTGTGGCGCGACCCAGTGCGGCCAGATGGTCCAGAGGACAGACCCCTGGTGGGGATCGCCCTCGGCGCAACGCTGATCGGCATCACGCTCGTCGTCGCTCGGAGAAGGCGAACCACCTGAGCATCCGGCTCGCGATGGTCCGCATTGGGGACGGTTCCAAACTCGGTCCAGCCCGCGGGCTGGACCGAG
>JBBRIY010000265.1:0-4280 GCA_038220215.1 Propionibacteriales bacterium | reverse complement strand
CCCGGGTTATCCACAACTTGTCGCTGGGCTCTGGGAATCGGGTGCACGGCTCGCTTACTATCCTCGACACCGGTAGGTAGCCGGTCCGCCCCCGGACCGCTGCTTCGCCGGAGTGAGGGGATCGGCTAATGGCAGGGGAGTTCCCGGATCACGGCTGGCGGGCCTGATGAGACGCCTGGCCGAGGTCGGCCTGCTCGCTGGTGAGGTGAGTCTGGAGACGACTCACCGCAGGGAGCGCCTGATCGAGGCACGGCGGCAGGACGCGCCGGTCGACTGGCCGCTGGTGGTTGCACTCCGGCGCCGGGCCTCGGAGCGCATCACGGCCGCGATCAGGGACCTGCAAGCGCCGCTCGCCGATGTCGACCGCCTCCTGCTGGGGCGCTCGATCATCATCGCCGTGGTCCGCGAGCACGTCGAGGCCCTCCGTACCAACGGTGAGGCCCTGTGGTCCATGGTCGTGGAGCAGGCCTACGCCAGGGCCGTCGAGAATGCGATCTTCGGGTTCGGCCGCCTGCAGCCCCTGTTCGAGATCCCCGAGGCGGAGAACATCGAGATCCACGGCTGTGACTCGGTTGTGGTGCAGTACGGGGACGGGCGGCGCGAGGAGCGTCCGCCTGTGGCCGATTCCGATGCGGAGCTGGTCGAGGCGATCCGTTTCCTCGGGGAGACCGTCACGCCCGTCCGTCCGTTCGACGACACGCACCCGATGATGACGCTTGCCCTCGGCGACCGGTTCCGGTTGCACGCGATCGGCTTCGGACTCAGTTTTCGACCTTCGATCACCATCCGGCAGCACACCCTCACCGACGTCACACTGCGGCAGCTGTCCGAGGGCGGCATGATGTCGCTCGAGGTGGCCCGGTTCCTGCATGCCGCCGTGCTGGCCCGCAAGTCGATGGTGATCTCCGGCGACCAGGGCGCAGGCAAGACCACGCTCCTTCGCGCACTGATCGCTGCGATTCCCGAGAACGAGCGATTCGGCACCCTTGAGACCGACTACGAGTTGCTCACCCACCTGCAGCCACGGCGCCGGAACATGCTCGCGCTCCAGGCCCGGGTTGGCATGGGCGAGGTGCAGGACGGTCGCCGCCTCGGCGAGTTCACCGTTGCCGACCTCATCCCTGAAGCGCTGCGGCAGAACCTCTCCCGCCTGATCGTCGGCGAGGTCCGCGGTGGCGAGGCAGGCGCGATGTTCGAAGCCATGACCGCCGGAGCAGGGACATTGTCGACAACGCACTCGCATTCTGCCGCGTCCACCATGGACCGGCTCGCGTCCCGAGTAGCGCAAAGCGGGGTCCTCACGGTCGACGAGGCCTACCGGCAGATCGCACACCACATCCACCTGCTCATCCACGTCCGGCTGGTCGACGACACCTGGCGGGGCGGGCTCCGGACGAGGGCGGTCGCAGAAATCCGGCAGCTGACCGGAGGGATTGAGTCCGGCCGCCCGGTCACCCACCTCTGCTTCCGGGCCGGCACGGCGGGCCCTGACCAGTTCACCCCCGACGCAGGCCTTCTCGACGAGTTGGCACCGTTCGCCTCTGCCTGGGAATCCTGATGGGCACCCTGCTCGCCGGAATCTGCGGCCTCCTGATCGCCGGCGGGCTGGTTCTTGTCGTCGCGGGGCTTCAACGCCGGGCACCGGAGGGCGCCAAGTTATCCACAGACCTGTGGAAAAAGGTTGTGGATTCAAGCACCGGACGCGCCGTCAGGCGGCGCTGGTGGCAGCTCGCCCTTGCCCTGGTAGCGGGCCTCGTCGCCGCAGCTGTCGTGGGCTGGCCATTGCTCGCCGTCCTGGTTCCGGTCGTCGCGTATGGGCTTCCGATAGTGCTCTCCGCACCGTCCAACCGCGACCTCGCCGTGCTCGAGGCCCTCGATCGCTGGGTACGCACGCTCGCCTCCCTGCTACCGACGGGACGGTCGATCAGCGACGCGATCCGGGTGTCCGTCGGGCAGGCGCCGGCACTCCTCGCACCCCACCTGCGGCTGCTCACGGCTCGGCTGGACGACCGCTGGACCACAGCCCAGGCCCTGCTCACGCTCGCAGACGAGCTCGACAGCCCGGACGCTGACGCGGTGCTGGCGGCCCTGTCCCTGGCCGCGGATCGAGGCGGGACAGGTGCGACGGCCACCCTCGCCGCATTGGCAGACAACATCCAGGACCGGCTCCGCGCCCTCCGCGAGATCGAGACCGAGCGGGCAAAGCCGCGCATCGTCGTGCGCCAGGTCACAGCGATCACGCTCGTCGTACTCGGCCTCGCACTGCTCTTCGGTGGGCCCTTCTTCGCGCCCTACGGCTCCCCCCTCGGCCAGCTGCTGCTGGCGGTGCTGGTCCTCGCCTACCTCGGCGCCCTGTTGTTCCTGCGCCGGCTCACCCTGCCCCGGCCCCGCCAGCGCATCCTGCGGCGGCTCGCGTGAACGCCCAGGTGCTGGCGATCCTCGCCGGCGGCCTTGTCGGGTTCGGGTTGTGGGCTCTCGCCGGCGTCCTCGTCCCCACCACACCACGGCTGGCGGATGCCCTCGACCTGCTGGATGGCAAGCTGGCGTCCGCTCCTGCGACGTCCAGCGGTGGGATCGACCGGATCGGCAGCTGGGTCCGCTGGCGGCTGCGGCAACCCGTCACTGCCGACACCCTCCGTCGGCTACGGCTGGCCGGACGCTCCGTCGACCGCTACTACGCCCACAAGGTGCTGTGCGCGCTCGGCGGGCTCCTCGCACCACCCCTGTTGGGGCTCGGGCTCGCGCTGTCCGGCGTCATCGGGCTTGAGGTGCCGGCAGCGATCGGCCTCGGAGCGGCCTTCGTGGGTTTCTTTCTTCCCGATATCGTCCTGCGCCGCTCCGAGCGTGAGGTGAATGCGGACGCCACCGAAGCCCTGCTCACCTATTTCGACCTCGTTACCCTCGAGCGCCTCGCCAATCAGTCCGGCAGCCAGGCGCTGCGCTCGGCGGCGTCGGTCAGCGACGTCACCGTCTTCGCCACCATCAGGGACGCACTCGAGCGGGCCCGGCTCGAACAGCGCGCCCCCTACGCGGAGCTCCACCGGCTCGGAGTCGAGCTCGAACTTCCTGCCCTGGTCGACGCAGCCGACGTGATGTCCCTCGACGAGGCGGGCGCTGCACTGTCGGGCACCCTGCGTGCCCGTGTCCGCGAGTTGCGCGACGCCCATCTCACGCAGGCCAGGATCACCGCCGCCTCCGTGTCGGAGCGCATGGCCCTCTTCATGGTGATTCCGAGCCTCGTGTTCGGCCTGTTCTTCCTCGTGCCGCCGATCCTGCGTCTGGTCGGCGCCTGACCCCATCCGAGAGGAGAAGCGATGAGAATCCTGCACCTGCTGATCGGGGCGCTGGTCGCCCCGCCCCCGTCACGGGACCAGCGTGGATTGTCGCAGTCGACCGAGAATGCGATCCTGCTCGCCGGGGCAGTGGCCGTGGCGCTAATCGTCATCAGCGCCGTGACCATCTACGTGACAGCGAAGCTGCCGCGGCCGTGAACCAGCGCGGGGTGGCCGAGTCGACCCAGTGGGCGATCCTGCTGCCCACCCTGCTGCTGCTCGTCCTCGGCATGGTGCAGCTGGGCGTCTGGCTGTACTCCCGCACGGTCGCCTCCGAAGCTGCAGCAGTAACGGCCGACCTGCGCGCGGCGGGTCCGTCCGCGGAGGCGGCTGCCCGCCTGGCCGGAGAACGGGTCGCGACACGCGGTGGACTCCAGCAGGTCGAGATCGGCGTCGCAGCCGACAACGGGCACCTGGTGGTGACCGTCTCCGGGCACGCTCCGCTCTTCTTCGACATCGGCCAGGGGCTCGTCGTCGAGCATGCCGTGCTCCCTCTCGAACGGGTCACGCCGTGAGGGGTCAACGGGGGGCTGCCTCCGTCGAGTTCGCCATGATCGTCCCCGTCCTCGTGCTGCTGGCCGGGCTCGTGGTCGGTGGGGCCCGGACGTGGCTCGCGCGCAGCGTGGTCGAGCAGGCCGCCGGCGCAGCCGTCCGCGGGATGTCCCAGGCGCGCGGGCAGGGCGAGGCGGTGCGTACCGCGCAGGATCTTGCGCTCGCCCAGGCCACAGCTGGCGGCGTCCGCTGCGAGCGCCTGGTCGTCGACGTCGACGCCTCGGCACTTTCGACGGTGCCCGGAACCCGCGCGACGATGACGGCCCGAGTGCGCTGCGACGTGCCACTCGGCGACCTCCTCGTTCCCGGGTGGCCGGGGGTGATCGCCGTAGAGGCGAGCGCCCAGACGGTGCTCGACACCTACCGAGGGAGGAAGTGATGCGCTGGCTCCGTGGC
>JBBRIY010000264.1:0-4283 GCA_038220215.1 Propionibacteriales bacterium | reverse complement strand
GGCGGGGGTCTGGAGCAGGAGGGCGTTGCGGTCGGTGATCACGTCGCCGATGTAGTAGGGCAGCCCGCAGTTGGCGAACGACACGTAGCCGGAGCGCTCCAGGACCACGATCTCCGCGTTCTCGTCCAGACGCCGCAACCTCGTCGCAGCGGACATGCCGCCGGCGACCCCACCAACAATGACTGTCTTCATGAGTGCAGCATATACCCCTAGGGGTATGATTGAATGTCCTTCCCGGAAGATCGGGACTGTTCCGATTCGACTGCGGTGGACGTACCCCCTTGGGTACTGTCGAGAAGCGGGCATTGTTGCCTTCAGAAGGAGTATCGATGGCTGAGGTTGTCATCCTGGGAGCGGGCGTATCGGGCCACACTGCGGCCCTTCACCTGCGGCGCATGTTGGGACGCGAGCACGGTGTGACCGTGGTCACGCCGAACGCGAACTGGAACTGGATCCCTTCGAACATCTGGGTGGGCGTGGGGGAGATGGCGAAGAAGGATGTGATCTTCCCGCTGGCCCCGGTCTACGCGCGGAAGGGCATCACCTTCCGTCAGGCCAAGGCGACGGCGATCCGTCCCCACGGCGACGCCAGCGATGCCCGTGGTGCGGTGGACATCGAGTCGACGTCTCCGGAGACAGCCGGCACAACCGAGCGGTTGCGCTACGACTACCTGATCAACGCCACCGGCCCGAAGCTGCGGTTCGAGGCCACGGAGGGCATGGGGCCCGGCGGTTTCACCGAGAGCGTGTGCACCGCCGACCACGCGGTGGAGGCCAACCACAAGCTGCGCGAGGTGATCGCGACCCTGAAGTCCGGCACCCCGCAGACGCTGGTCGTCGGGATGGGCCATGGCACCTGCACCTGCGAGGGCGCTGCGTTCGAGTACGTCTTCAACGTCGACCACGAGCTGCGCGAGGCCGGCGTCCGCGACCTGGCCCGGGTGGTGTACCTCACCAACGAGGCTGCCCTGGGTGACTTCGGCGTGGACGGCATGGTGTTCGACCAGCAGGGCTTCCAGACCACCAGCGAGCTGTGGACCGGCTCGCTGTTCCGCGAGCGAGGTGTCGAGGCGATCCTCGGCGCCCACGTCTCGAAGGTGACCGACGGGACCATTCACTACGAGACCCTCGACGGCACCACCCACACCCTGGAGTTCGACTTCGCGATGCTGATCCCGCCGTTCGGCGGCGTCCCGCTGAAGGCCTATGACGCCGACGACAACGACATCACCGCCGAGATCTTCGCCCCGTCCGGGTTCATGAAGGTGGACGCCGACTACACCGCGAAGCCCTACGAGGAGTGGCGGGCCAGCGACTGGCCGACGACCTACGCCGCCCCGGGCCACGACAACCTGTGGGCGGTGGGGATCGCGTTCGCCCCGCCACACCAGATCTCACGACCCCGCAAGACGCCGGGCGGCACGCTCATTGCGCCGTCACCCCCACGCACCGGCATGCCGTCGGGCGTGATGGGCAAGACCGTCGCCATGACCATCGCCGACCGCATCAAGCACGGACCGGGATCGCCGGCGCACACAGCCTCGATGGCCCGCATGGGTGCGGCCTGCGTCGCGTCCGCCGGAGCCGGCCTCACCAGGGGATCGGCCGCGGCCATGACCATGCTGCCGGTGGTGCCCGACTACCAGCGCTACCCAACCGGACGCGACGAGCGCGAGACCCGCGGCGAACTCGGCCTCCACGGCCACTGGGTGAAGCTGATGCTCCACTACCTGTTCATCTACAAGGCCAAGGCCCGCCTCGGCTGGCAACTGATTCCGGAGTGACCATGTCCCACCTGCTCATGCAACCCGGCGCCAACGGCGCGGACCCGATCGTCGACCTGACCAAGGCGCCCCTGCCCACGGCCAAGACCCTGAAGATGCGCAGGAGTCTGCCCTTCCAGTTCACCCGGTTCATGTCGTTCAACGGCCGGATCATGCGGATGGTCATCAAGGGCCACCACTGACTCCTCCCCTCCTCCTCCCCTCGCGGGTCCCACCGCAACGTTGTGCACTAACAGGCGCAACGTCAGGGGGAGGGCCGGTGTCAGGCGAGGGAGAGGAAGAGCTTCTCCAGGGAGGCCGTGTCCATGCGTCCGCCGGCCGGGTCCTCTGTGAGGCACTGCTTGAGTCCGGCGGCGATCACGGCGAAGCCGACGCGGTCGAGCGCCTTCGACACCGCTGCCATCTGGGTGACGATGTCGGAGCAGTCCCGGCCGTCCTCAATCATGCGGACGATGCCGCCGATCTGACCCTGGGCCCGCTTGAGCCTCTTCAGGACGCTGTCGAGCTCTGCCGGATCGAAATGCAGCGACGCCGTCGCGTCGACGGTCGCCGCTTTCGCTCCCGACGCTCCCGAAACGGCCCCTTGCTCCCGAAATTCCGGGAGCGAGGGCACCTTTCGGGAGCTCCTGGGTGGGGGAGCGGGGTTTGTCGGCTCCAGCGTTGGTGCTTGGGGTTCTTCCATGGCGTCGCCCTTCGGTATACCCCCTAGGGTATCACCCCGGGCTCCGATTCGAGCTGCTTTTGTGATCTCCCCCAAAGTGGCGCATACCCTACCCCTATGGGTATAAGTTGTTACTTGCCCGACGACGAGGTCGTGCTTGCCACAGGAACTGGAACCCGATGACCGCACTCATAGAAGAACTCAAGTCCATCGCATCCCCGACCATTGTCGACGCACGCGGCGTGTCCTGCCCGGGCCCGATCCTGGCTGCGAAGAAGCAGATCGCGGTCGTGGCCGTCGGCAACGTCATGGAGGTCCTCGCCACGGACTCCGGCACGTTGAAGGACATTCCCGCCTGGTGCAAGAAGATGGGTCACGACTTCCTCGGCTCCTTCGACGAAGCCGGCTCGATCCACCTGTTCCTTCGCAAGGCGAAGTAGCATCCGATGGCGGGTCCGCTGAATCCCGACGAGTACTCGCCCCGGATCCTGGTGTTCTCCACGATCAACATCTCCGATCCGGGGATCGACCTCGCCGGCAGCAGGCACCTGGAGTACCCGGCGACCGTCCAGACCATGGCGGTGCCGTGCAGCAGCGGCCTGAAGCCGGGCTGGGTCATCCATGCACTCGACAGTGGCTTCGACGGGGTCTTCATCGCCTCCGACGGCGAGGAGTGCGCCTACCTGGCCGACTGCGCCGAGCGGACCTCACGGATCGTTGCGGAGGCCCAGGCCGAGATGGCCGTCCGGGGGCTCAACCCACAGCGGCTGAAGATGTCCGCTGTCTGCTCGGTGTGCGCCGAGCCGTTCGCCAAGTACATGCGCGAGTTCTCAGAGGCATTGAAGCCCCTGGGTCGCGACAGCTCTGCGGCCTGAAGCGCCGCCTCCGACTACAGAAAGCAAGGCACCAGACATGTCGAAGAAGACGATCATCGTGTTCAGCGGTGACTACGACAAGGTGATGGCTGCGTTCATCATCGCCAACGGCGCTGCCGCCATGGATGACGAAGTCACCATGTTCTTCACCTTCTGGGGCCTGTCAGCACTGCGCAAGCCCACCAAGGGCGCAAAGGCCACCGGCAAGCCGAAGAGCACCCTGCAGAAGGGCTTCTCGATGATTCTGCCCCCGAGCCCGGAGAAGCTCGGGCTCTCGAAGTTCAACTTCGGCGGCCTCGGCCAGAAGATGATGAAGAAGGTCATGAAGTCCGAGCACGTGATGTCGATCTCGGAGCTGCTGGAGACCGCCCAGGAACAGGGCATCAAGATGATCGCCTGCACCATGAGCATGGACGTGATGGGCATCCGTGCCGAAGAGCTCATCGACGGCATCGAGTACGCCGGCGTGGCGACGTACCTGGGCGAGGCCGACGAGGCCAACGTCAACCTCTTCATCTGACCTTCGCGCTCGCGCGGCAACCAAGCGGAAACCAAGGAGTAAGCGATGGACTACGACGTCCTGGTCATCGGCAGTGGGATCGGCGGCATGGAGTCGTCGATCAAGTTGGCTGACATGGGTTACAAGGTGCTGCTCGTCGAGAAGGAGTCGAGCGTCGGCGGCCGGATGATCCTGCTGTCGAAGGTCTTCCCGACCCTCGACTGCGCCTCCTGCATCTCCGGGCCCAAGATGTCGTCGACGATCAACCACCCCAACATCACGACGATGGCGTACAGCCAGGTCGACGGCATCGCCAAGAATGCCGACGGCCGGTTCACCGCCACCGTTCGTGAGCGGGCGAAGTTCGTCGACTGGGCGGCGTGCACCGGCTGCGACGCCTGCCAGAAGGCGTGCACGGTTGCCGTCCCCGACCAGTTCAATGCCAACCTCGCCGCCCGGCGTGC
>JBBRIY010000263.1:0-4289 GCA_038220215.1 Propionibacteriales bacterium | reverse complement strand
CATGATTCGATCATGGAAGAGGTGGGTCTGCACAACGCAACCCCGGTTGACCGTGGCGCCGTCGCCCAGCGTGACCAGGTCGGGCTCGGGCAGCCAGTAGGTGTCGCACCACACGCCGCGGCCGATCTTCGCGCCGAGCGTTCGCAGCCACAGGGCGAGCGCGGGGGTGCCGACGTTGGCGTTGGCGAACCAGGGCCCCGCGACCATCTCGGTGAAGGCGTCCGACACCTCGGTGCGCCACACGAAGCTTGACCACAGAGGGTGCTCGCCGGCGTGGATGGGTCCCACGACGATCCACTTGACCGCCGTCGAGATGGCAGCGGCCAGCACCCCTGCGACCACGAGCACGACCCCGGAGAGCAGGGCCGTCCAGAGCAGCCCGACTCGTTCGTCCAGCCAGGCGAGGGTGAGGACGACCCACAGCCCGATCGCACAGGTGGTGACGACGGCGAACAGCCTGCAGGCTTCCCAGATCGCCCTCGACCAGCGCAACGCAAGGGTCGGGCGGTACGTGCGCTCCAGGTCGCCGGTCACGGCCATGCGCCGCAGCCGGACGGCGGGGGAGCCCAGCCAGGATGAACCCGGCTTCGATTTCAGTGGTGTGACGGACAAGACGGCCACCAGTCCGTCCTTCGGCACCGAGTGCCCACCGCCGGCAAGGCCGGAGTTGCCGAGGAAGGCCCGCTCGCCGATCGTCACGCTGCCGATGCGGAGCCACCCGTTGTGCAGGTCGTAGGAGGCCACCATCGTGTCGTCGGCGAGGAACGCGCCGTCCTCGATGGTGGTCACCGACGGCAGCAGCACGACCGTAGAGGCCTCGATGTCCTTGCCCACCTTTGCCCCCAGCAGGCGGAGCCACAGCGGGGTGACCAGGCTGGCGTACAGCGGGAACAACAGGGTGCGGGCAGAGTCGAGCAGGCGTTCGGTGCACCACGCCTGCCACCCGATCCGGCTGCGCACCGGATAGGTCCCCGGCACGAGCCCGATGGCCAGCAGGCGGGTGGCAGCGAGGATCGCGCCGGCCAGCACGGCACCGGTGACGAGGACTCCCGGCAACAGCAGGGGCAGGGCACGAAGGCCGGCGGTGGCCACGTCCGGCGCCCCACGCATGCCTTGCGCGACGACGAGCGCACCCAGCGAGAACGCGACGATGGGCAGCAGACCCAGCACCATGGACGCGGCGCCGTAGGCCGCGA
The DNA here is from genome assembly GCA_038220215.1 of Propionibacteriales bacterium. GTDB lineage: Bacteria > Actinomycetota > Actinomycetes > Propionibacteriales > Propionibacteriaceae > Propionicimonas. The sequence continues at coordinate 3,093 of JBBRIY010000263.1, read as the reverse complement.
CCCAGCGGCGGCTACTCAGGGGACGCTCCTCGGGCCAGTTCTTGCTCGGCTCCGCGGCGCGGACGGCGGGGGAGCCGGCCCACAACTGGCCCGACTTCACCCGGCCGAACACAGCCGAGCCGGGGGCCACCTCTGCGCCCGGGTCGATGCGCGTTCCGGGAGCAAGGATGCTACGGGCACCGACCGTCGCATTCGCACCGATCCGGACTGCTCCGATCCGTACGGTGTCCCCGTCGATCCAGTAGCCGGCCAGGTCGACCTCTGGCTCGATCGCCGCACCGTCGCCGATCCGTAGCAGGCCGGTGACCGGCGGCAGCGTGTGCAGGTCGACGTCGCGGCCGATGCGGGCTCCGAGCGCACGCGCGTAAAAAGTCACCCAGGGCGCGCCGGCCAGCCCGACGGCGTCCACCTGGTGCGCGACCTGCTCCGCCAGCCACAGCCGCATGTGCACCTGCCCGCCGCGCGGGTAGTCGCCCGGCCGCAGTCCGTACAGCAGCACCCGTGCCGACCCAGCGGCGATCGCCATCCGGCCGAACGGCGAGGCGAAGACCACCAGGCCGGCAAGGAGCAGCCAGCCATTCACGAGGGGAAGGAAGCCGAAGCCGGTTGTCGTGTGCCGCAAGAGCCAGCTGGCCGTCAGCAGGTACACCAGCCAGCGGACTCCGGAGAAGATGAACAGCGGAACCGACAACAGCGTCTGCGCCCAGCGGGTGGCCAGCGGCGTCGGCTGTGGCTTGCTGAACGACTCGCGCCACTCGGTGTCGGTGGCGGTCTCCGCGATGGCGGTCGACATGGCATCGAGCCGGGGGTGGTCGTAGACGTCGGCGACACTGAACTCCGGCGCGCGGGTTCGGATGCGGGAAACGAGCTGGGCTGCGGCCAGCGATCCACCGCCGATGTCGAAGAAGTCCGCCTTGCGGTCCAGCACGGGGATGCCGAGCACGGCCAGCCACTCCTTGGCCAGCCACCCCTCCTCGCCGCGGAAGAGGGTGAGTGCTTCCGTGATCTCGGGCAACGGCCAGGGAAGCGCGTCGCGGTCGACCTTGCCGGACGTACGCGTCGGCAGGTCGTCCACCAGCGCGAGCATCGGGATCATCGGTGCGGGAAGACGTGCAGCCAGTTGTGCACGGGCAGCCTTGCGGTCGAATCCGGGGGCCGCGACCAGGTAGCCGACAAGAATCGGCACGCCGGCGTCCGTGCGGCGAACGGCCACCGCGGCCGCATCCACCCCGGCGAGGGTCGACAAGGCTGACTCGACTTCGCCGAGCTCGATCCGACGGCCGCCGACCTTCACCTGGTCGTCCGCACGGCCGTGGAACCTGAGCCCGTCGGCTGCCAGCGACACCAGGTCGCCGGAACGGTAGGCCCGGCGCCAGCCCACCGACGGCAGCGGGGCGTACTGCGCGGCGTCCCGGACGGGGTCGAGGTAGCGTGCCAGTCCGACGCCCCCGATCACCAGCTCACCGGTGACACCCGGAGCGACCGGCTCGCCGGCAGCGTCGACGACGGCGATTGCCCAGCCGGCAAGTGGCAGCCCGATGCTGATCGGGGAGCGACCATCCAGCAAGGAGGCCGTGGCGACGACGGTGGCCTCGGTGGGACCGTAGGTGTTCCACACTTCGCGGCCGTCGGCGACGAGCCGCGCAGCCAGCTCCGGGGGGCAGGCCTCGCCGCCGAAGATCAGCAGCCGCACCTGCTCGAGTGCCTCCACCGGCCAGAGCGCCGCGAGGGTTGGCACCGTCGAGACGGCGGTGATGCGGTGACGCACCAGCCAGCCGCCGAGGTCCTCGCCACTACGAACGACCGAACGGGGGGCCGGCACGAGGCAGGCCCCGTACCGCCACGCGAGCCACATCTCCTCACACGATGCGTCGAAGCCGACGGAGAGCCCGGCCAGTACCCGGTCGCCGGGGCCGAGCGGGGCGTCGGTGAGGAAGAGTTGCGCTTCCGCGTCGACGAAAGCCGCTGCGGAGCGGTGGCTGACGGCCACCCCCTTCGGTAGCCCGGTGGAGCCGGAGGTGAAGATGATCCAGGCATCGTCGGCGGGGGTCGGCGTCTGCGGTCCGGCCTCCCCGCGATCACGCTGCGTGACGCTCGACCGGTATCCGTCGACGGTCATGACGCCGACGACGCCGGCCTCACCGAAGACGAGGTCGGCGCGCTCGGCAGGATCATCGGCATCGACCGGGACGTAGGCGGCGCCTGCTGCCAGGACGCTCAGGATCGCCACGTACAGGCCCCGCGATCCGGAGGGCAGCCGGATGCCGACGCGGTCGCCGGACCGCACTCCCGACGCGACGAGCGACTGAGCGGCCGACTCGACCGCTGCGACCAGTTCGCTGTAGATGATGGTGCCCGCGGCGTCCTCGATGGCGGCCGAATCGGGGTTGCCTGCTGCGGTCTCGCGGAAGATGTCCAGCAGCGTGCGCGGTGGCGCCTGCTCAGCGGTCCGGTCGATCACGGAGGTCGAAATTGGCGGCACCACGAAGCCCGAGCGCGGAGGCACGTCGTCAGGCTCGTTCACGGTTCGACGCTAGGCCAAAGGAACGCACAATGCGGCGTCGCTTAGATGACGTTGCGGCAAACGAGAGGAGAACAATTTGTGCCCGTGGCGCAACGTCCGAGGGGTGAACTCCCTTGACCCTTGCCTGAGGAACGCTCAGCATTGACTCATGGCTGGGGCACCGGACGACCGGATCGTGGATGAGGTTGTGGGACGACTCGCGACGAGATACCCGGGGCTGAGCAGGGACTTCCTGGCCAGGCGAGTCTGGGAAAGCCTGAAATCCTTCGTGAACCCGGCGATTCGTGATTTCCTGCCGGTTCTGGTGGAGCGCCGCGTGGCCCACGAACTGAAAGTCGCGTCCCTCTAGTCCTTCATATCCGCCGGACGCGTCGATGACGGCTCAGTCCCCGACGGTGTCGCGGGCCCGGGTGACGATGAGCGGGTCCGGGACGCTCACCACAGTCGGGTCCTTGCCCTCGTACTCGAACTGGTCGAGGAAGTAGCGCATCGCGTTGAGGCGTGCACGCTTCTTGTCGTTGCTGCGCACGGTGATCCAGGGGGCGTGGTCGGTGTCGGTGTGGACGATC
>JBBRIY010000262.1:0-4305 GCA_038220215.1 Propionibacteriales bacterium | reverse complement strand
GCTCAGGACAGCGCCTTCGCCTTCAGGGAAGCGAACTCGTCGGCCGTGATCGTGCCTGCGTCGAGCAGTGCCTTCGCGCTGGCGATCTCGTCCGCCGGGCTGCCGGCAACCGAACGGATGTAGTTGTCCGCTGCCTGCCTGTTCTGCCGGACCTGGGCGACCGAACGCTCGTTCATGCCCTTGCCGCGCACCAGGATGTAGATGATCGCCGTGATGAAGGTGAAGAAGATCAGGCAGAAGATCCACAGCGCCTTCGCCCCACCGCTGAGTTCGCTGTCACGGAACACATCGCCGATGATCGAGAAGAGCACCATCAGGTACGAGATCATGACGAGCAGGGAGAAGGCCCACCAGATGGTGTTGCCCAGGGCTGACCAGAATTCCGGCATTCGCTGCCTTTCGGATTGGCGTACTTGAGGCTGATCGCACGATCAGCCTCGTGGACTCTATGGCTGCAGAACTCGTCTGGGTGCCCGGAGGAGATCATTTCCGGCTCGCAGCCAGCATTTGTACTACGTTTGACGCCACGGCGGACTGCTAGCCTCCGCTGAACGCGACACAGATCGGGGCGCACGCGACAATGACCGCCGAGAAGCAGCCCACAGGGCAGGCCTGGTTCCGACGATTGATGCCGCTGGCCACCGTTCCGGTGGGGCACCCCCGCCCCGCGGGGAACCGCGCAGAAGCCCTCGCCTGCTTCGCAGCGCTGTCCGCGCTGGATGAGGCCATTCCTGAGGCCACCCGCAGCCGCTTGTTCGAACCGGACGGAGAGTCCGCTGCGACGATCGTGATCTGGCACGGCTTCACCAATGCACCCTCCCAATTCCGCGCTGTCGCAGAACAGCTGCGATCGGTCGGCTACCGGGTGCTGGTGCCACGCATGCCGTTCCACGGCGAGCAGGATGTGTTGAACCGCGACCTGGTGAAGCTCACCACGGCACAACTCGTCGACCACCTCGACGCCGTCATTGACATCGCTGCCGGATTCGGGAGCCCGGTCTGGGTCGTCGGCCTCTCTGCCGGCGCGACCATCGCCGGTTGGGGAGCGGCCACGCGTCACGAGGTCAGTCGGCTCGTGCTGGCCGCGCCGCTGGTTGCTCCCGTCGGCTTCCCGCTGCCCCTGGTACGGCTGTTCGTGAGGTTTCCCCGCATCGTGCCCCGGCTCTACTGGTGGTGGGATCCTCGGGTGAAGGCCGAGATCGTCGGCAGTCCGCACGCCTACCCCGGGTTCCCCCTGCCCGGCATCATGTCGTTCCTGCACCTGTCCGAATGGCTGTATGACGGCTCGGTCCAGGTGGGCCACGAGCTCGAGCGCGTCGTGCTGGTGACCAACCCCGGCGACTTCGCGATCCGGAAGGACGCGGCGAAGGCTTTCGCGTCCGCGGTCTTCGGGCCCCACTCGGCCTTCCTCGGCGAAGCGCTGATCGACGCCGAACTGAAGTGGATGCACGACTTCGTCGACCCGTTGTCGCCCAGCACGGGCACAGCTGAACAGGTCGCCGCGATCCTGCTGGCCGCGCTCGGCACCGGAGAGCCGACGGCCGGTGGCGTCCTCGTCCCCCCGCTGGTCACCGAACAACCCTGACCCACCGCCCCGGGAGGGGTGGGAGTCAGAGGACTGCGCAGGCGGTGCAGACGCCGAAGAACTCCACCTCGTGGTCGATGCTGGCGAACCCGTGGTCGGACGCCATCCCGCGCACCAGCTGCTCCAGCTGTGGCACCGTGACCTCCACCGTCCGGCCGCAGGTACGGCAGATCAGGTGGTGGTGGTGGCCCGGCGAACAGGTCCGGTAGGCGATCTGGCCGTCAGGGGTGCGGATCGAGTCGAGCTCGCCGCCGCCGGTCATCGCCTGCAGCGTCCGGTAGACCGTGGCGAGGCCCACGCCGGAGCCCTCGTGGCGCAGCCGGTCATGCACCTCCTGGGCTGTGGCGAAGCTGGCCAGCGCCTCGACGGCTTGCCGGATCTCCGACCGCTGTCGGGTGTGGCGCGGGCCCGGACGACCGACGTCAGTGCTCGTCATAGTGGTCCTCGTGCGCTGCGTGGCGATGGCCGTCGTGGACGTAGTCGACGTGGCCGGCGTGCTGGACCGACAGGTGGCCGCAGTGCTCGCTGTGAAGATGTGGGTGCGACTCGGCCAGCTCATGTTCAACCGGTTCGACCGGGTCCTCCACCTCGATGATCGGACGACGCCGTCGTTGCAGCAGCTTCGACAGGGGCCAGCTCAGCGCGAACAGGCCGATCGCGATGACCACGATGAGTGAGCCCGGCGCGGTGTCCAGGTAGTAGGAGCCGATTGCGCCGCTGAGCGCCGCCACCGCCCCCAAGCCCATGGCCGCGAGCAGGCCGGTGCGGAACCCGATCACCACGTGGTTGGCCGTCGCCACCGGCACCACCATCAGCGCGCTGACCAGCAGCAGGCCCACCGTCCGCATGGAGACGGTGACGGTGATCGCAGCAAGGCTCACCACGAGGATGTTGAGGAAGCGCACCGGCAGGCCGATCGAGCGGGCGAAGGGCTCGTCCGCCGAGACCGTGAACAGCTGCGGCAGGAGCCCCAGCGTGACAGCCAGCACGACGATGCCGAGCACAGCGATCACCCACAGGTCGTCGGCGTTCACCGTGAGCAGCGAGCCGAAGAGGTAACCCGACAGTGTCCCTGCGCCCTGGCCGGCCAGCCCGGCGAGCAGCAGGCCTCCGGAGAGGCCGCCGTAGAACAGGATCGCGAGACCCACGTCGCCGCTGGCCCGCCCGGACTCGCGCAGCATTTCGATCCCGATGGAGCCGACCACGCAGATCACGACAGCCATCGGTAGCGGCGCAGTGCCGGTGACGAGGGCGAGGCCGACGCCGGCGACGGCGAGGTGGCCGAGACCGTCACCGAGCAGGCTGAGCCGCCGCTGCACGAGGAACGTGCCGATGGCGGGGGCGGTGACCCCGGTGATCAGGGCGGCGAGCAGGGCGCGTTGCATGAACGCGAGCGAGAGCCACTCCATGTCAGCCCACCTCCAGTCCGGTGTGGTGGGTGCGGGGGCGTTCGTGCTCGGCCACCTCATGGCCGCCGTGGACCTCGCGGTGGTTGTGCGTGGGGTCATCGTGGGCATGACCGTGCTCGTGGAGGTCGTATCCGGGGGGCATGACCCTGCCGTCTGCGAGCACGATGCTGCGGTCGATGAGGTCACGGAAGCAGCCGAGTTCGTGCAGCACCATCACGATCGTGGTGCCACGGGCCTTGAGGTGGGCGGCCACCCCTGCCAGCAACTCCTGGGTGTTCCGGTCGACGCCGGCGAGCGGCTCGTCCCACGCCATCAGGTCGGCGCCGGTTGCCAGTGCGCGGGCGATCAGCACCCGCTGCTGCTGCCCGCCGGACAGCCGGACGAAGGGGAAGCGGGAGCGGTCGGCCAGGCCAACCTCTGCCAGGGCGTCGGCGATGGCGGCCTTGTCGGACCCCGATTCGGGCAGGAAGGCGCGGCGCCGTCCCAGCCGTCCGCTGGCGACGACCTCGCGCGCGGTCGCCTGCTGAACGAGGATGTTGCCACGCTGCGGCACGTACCCGACGCGCCCCCAGTCCCGGAACTTGTCAAGGTCGGTCCCGAACAGTTCGATGCTTCCGCGGTGCGGCACGAGTCCCATCAGTGCGCGCATCAGGGTGGTCTTGCCGGAACCGTTGTTGCCGAGGATGGCCACCACCTCGCCGTTACCGACCTCGAGCGATGCGCCACGAATGATGGGGATGCCGTTCAGCAACACGTCCACCGACGTGGCGGAGATCGCCGGCGCGGCCCCCGTCGGGGAGGTCAGGAGCATTGGTTGGACACCTTCAGTGAGTTCGCGTTGGCCCGCATCACCTCAAGGTAGTCGGTGCCCCGGGAATCGGCGGTGATGCCCTCCAGGGGATCGAGGACGTCGGTGCGCAGGCCCAGGTCGCCGGCCACCGACTGCGACACGACGGGGGAGACGAGCGCTTCGAAGAAGATCGTCGTCACCCGGTTGTCCAGAGCGATCTGGTGCACCTCTGCGAGGCGTGCCGCGCTGGGCTCGACATCGGGCTCGAGTCCGCGGATGCCCACCTGGGTGAGGCCGTAGCGGGCGGCGAGGTAGCCGAACGCCGCGTGGGAGGTGATGAAGGGCGTGATCGCGCAGCCGGACAGCTCGGCCTTGATGTCGGTGTCGAGCGTTGTGAGGTCGGCAACCAGTTGCCTGGCGTTGGCTGCGAAGGTGGCAGCCTGCTCGGGCCTGGCCTCGGAGAGGGCGTCGCGGACGTGCTCAGCGATCGTGATCATATTGGTCGGGTCCAGCCAGGTGTG
>JBBRIY010000261.1:0-4324 GCA_038220215.1 Propionibacteriales bacterium | reverse complement strand
GCGAGACGGTCGGGCACCCGTCCGGCCACGGCCTGGGCAACCACCGTTGCCGTGGTCTCCCCCAGCCCGGACAGTTCCTTCCAGGTGCCGGCCCTGGCCCGCGCCTCGAACTCGTCCGGGGTGAGGGACGCAACGACGTCGGCAGCGGCCCGGAACGCCTTCACCCGGTAGGGCTCGGCGAGCACCCGCTCCATCAGGTAGGCGATCTCGCGCAGGGCCGCGACGGGGTCGAGTGGCTCGCTCACTCGCTCAGCCTAATGAGCCCGACGCCGAGGGCCAGCCTTCGCGTCGAGGGCCACCTCCTGGGGGCTGGTCCTCGGCACGAAGGCTGGCTCTCGGCCGGGCGGCCGGGCCGTCGGGCCGACTCAGCGGCGCCTCAGGTCGAACGTGTGGGAGGTCTGACCGGTGATGTCGACGATGTCGCCGGGGGTCAACCAGTACCCCTTGGTGCCGTAGCGGGTCCGGGACACCGATTCTGCCCATTGGGTCTTCCAGCCACGTTTGGCTGCGCTCACGATGACGTGGCGTCCGCCCCACGCACTGATCTGGTCGACGCGGAAGCGCCCGGACCGGTTGGTGATGGTCGAGCGAAGGATCTGGTCGGTCAGGGGGTCGTAGACCGTCACCAGGGCGTAGCGCAGTGGTCGCCCTCTGCCGAACACCTGCCCGGTGAGCACGGCCTCACGGGCGAGCACCAGGTGTGCAACCACCGGGCTCCGGTCGTCGAGGACGCCGCCGGGGGGCAGCTGGAAGCCCGTGGAGATGTCCCAGGTCAGCTGGCGCTCGGAGTCCGCCCAGTTCGTGAGGTAGTGGGGAGCCGAGCCGCGCACCCTGCCCGTCCCGGGCATCAGGTCGTTGACGACGAAGGCCCCAACCGAGTCAGCAGGAGCCGCGCCAAGGAGACCGCCGGAGTTGGCGTCGTACACCTCGACGGCCGCGTTGGGAATCGGTGCCCCTGCGGTGTCCACGACCGTCCCCCGCACATTGGACGGTTCAAAGATGTTGAACTCCCAGATGTGGGTGTTCTGGCCGGCCGTCAGCGTCACCTGCTGCAGCATGGGCAGGAATCCCTGTGCTGCGACATGGATGTCGAGCAGCACACCGGCTGGGAGACCCTCGATCGTCGCCTCGGCGTTTCCCGCGCCGGTAATGCCCGAGCCGATCGTCGTCGACCTGCCGGCCCGGGCCACGGTCACCGTTGCGCCACCCACGTGCATGGGCACCCACGAGGCAGACGTCCAGCCCAGCACAGTGACCGTGAGTGAGGCAGTGCCGGTGGCCGGCCCGACTGCGCGGGCGGACGGCGGCGCGCCGGCAAGGGTGAGGACCATCACGAAGGCCAGGGCAAGAATCATTCGCAGACCGTGTACGCGCATTTCGTCGACCGACCTTTCGCCATGCCGAACCTGCCCCTGACGAGCAGTTTCACGACTTTGTCACGCTACGGCGCCCCCTTCTCCCGATCTACGGGAGGGACGCAAGTCTTAGCAACCTCACCGAGAGACGCGCCTCAGACATCCCTCTCGCTCATCGAATGCTTAGGATGCGGCCATGGGAGTGTTCACCGATTTGATCGACAGCACGGATGGCGATACCCGTGCAGTTCTCCAGGAGGTCCTCGACCGGGCCCTCGATATCGTCCCTGAGGCCGTCGAGGACCTCAGCTACGGCACCCCGGCGCTGCGCTACCGCGGTAGTCCGCTGATCGGCGTCAAGGTGAGTGCCACGCACCTGTCCTTGTTCCCGTTCAGCCCGGACGTCGTCGCGGCGGTCGCGTCACGCCTCAAGGGCTTCTCGATCTCGAAGGGCACCATTCGGTTCAGCGGGGAGCAACCACTGCCCACCGACGTGGTGGATGACATCGTCGACCTCCGGCGGGCAGAGATCGACGCAGCGAAGTGAGCTCAACCGCGGTCGACCCCACCGGCTGGCCGCCACCCGAGGCTCGGGTCGCGATCTCTCGGCAACTGGCGGCGGCCGCGGCAGAGATGACCACCTCCGCGCTCGCTCGGATCGCCGACGAGCACCGCTGGTTCGCCGACCTCGACGCTGAGCACCGCTCGTGGATCACCCTTGTGGCCCGCTCCGGCATCGACGGCTTCCTCGAGTGGTTCGCAGCCGGCGGACGCGACATCGCTCCCGGCACGATCTTCGACGCAGCCCCGCGGGCGCTGGCGCGCAAGATCACGCTCAACCAGACCGTCGACCTGGTGCGCACCACCATCGACACCGTCGAGCACCGCATCGCCGGCCTGCCCGCCGATGAGCAGGGCCCGCTACGGATCGGGATCCTGCGCTACTCCCGCGAGATCGCCTTCGCCGCGGCCCGGGTGTACGCCCGTGCCGCCGAAGCTCGCGGCGCGTGGGACGCCCGGCTGGAGGCGCTCGTGGTGGACGCAGTGATCCGCGGCGACGCCGACGAGTCGGTCGTCTCACGGGCGTCGACACTCGGCTGGGCCTCCCCGCCGGGGATCTCTGTGGTCATCGGGTCGGCTCCGGCCGATCCCGGACATGCTGTCGAGGCCATCCGGCAGGCGGCGGCCCGGCACTCCCTCGACCTGCTGGCTGCCCCGCAGGGCGACCGGCTGGTGCTGGTGATCGGCGGCCAGCTGCACTCGATGCCCGAACTGGTGAACCTGGTGTCCGACTTCGCCGGCCAGTTCGGCAGCGGTCAGGTCGTGGTCGGGCCGATCGTCTCCGACCTGGTCGAGGCGGCACGCAGCGCTCGCGAAGCGCTGTCGGGCATGCGGGCGGCGAAGGCGTGGCCCGACGCTCCCCGTCCGGTGGCTTCGGAGGACCTGCTGCCCGAACGCGCCCTCGCCGGCGACGGCCATGCCCGCCGAACCCTGGGCACCGAGCTCTACGGACAACTCCTCGCCGCCGGTGGGGAGCTGGCCGACACACTGTCGGCGTTCTTCGACTCCGGCGGCTCGATCGAGGCGACCGCCCGCGCCCTGTACGTGCACGCGAACACCGTCCGCTATCGCCTGCGACGGGTGCACGAGGTCACCGGCCATTCGGCCACCGATCCTCGCGGCGGCTACGCGCTGCGACTGTCGCTGACGCTCGGACGCCTGCTCGGTTGATGTGGAATTCACAATGACCAGCCCCCAGAAACGGGTCGACTCGCCGGTGCTGTTGTAGGATTCCTACAAAGTCGCGCGTCATAAATTCGTTGCGTATCACGCAAGGTCCACCCTCAGAATTCGCAAAGGTAGGAACGTGCTCGCAATCGTCGCGCCCGGACAGGGCGCCCAAACCCCCGGCTTCCTCACTCCCTGGCTCGCTGAACCCCAACTTGCCGACCGCCTGAACTGGCTCAGCACCGTTGCCGGCATCGACTTGGCGCACTACGGCACCAAGGCTGACGCAGAGACCATCCGCGACACAGCTATCGCGCAGCCGCTGCTGGTCGCCTCCGGTTTGCTCGTCGCCCTCCAGCTCTTCCCGAGTCCCGCCGACGGCTTCCGCCGCACCGGCGTCGCCGCCGGCCACAGCGTCGGCGAGATCACCGCGGCCGCGGCCACCGGAGTGCTGTCGGCCGAACAGGCCATGGTCTTCGTCCGCGAACGCGGCGCACAGATGGCCCTCGCCAGCGCAGCCCGTCCCACCTCGATGAGGGCCGTCATCGGCGGCGACCAGGCGGAAGTCCTCGCCGCCCTGGAGACGGCCGGGCTGACCGCTGCCAACAACAACGGGTCCGGCCAGATCGTCGCCGCCGGCACGGTTGAGCAACTGGCCGCCCTCGCCGAGAACCCGCCGGCCCGGACGCGCCTCATCCAGCTCAGCGTCGCCGGCGCGTTCCACACCGTCCACATGGAGCCGGCCGTCGCGCACCTCGCCGAGCTGGCCAGGGCGATCTCCACCCACGACCCGCGCACCCGGCTGCTGTCGAACGCCGACGGCCAGGTCGTACAGAGCGGACGCGAGTACCTCGCCCGGCTCGTGAAGCAGGTCGCGAACCCCGTCCGCTGGGACCTGTGCCTGCAGACGATGGCCGACCTCGGCGTCACCGGCCTGCTCGAGCTCCCGCCCGCCGGCACCCTCACCGGCATCGCCAAGCGCAACCTCAAGGGCATCGAGCTGTTCGCCCTGAACACGCCCGACCAGATCACGGCTGCCCAGGACTTCGTCGTCAAGCACGGCGACTCGGCCTGGGCCTCCCCGATGAGCAGCACCCCCGCGTGGATGCTCGTGGTCTCCCCCAGCAAGGGCGAGTTCCGCAAGGCCGACGGCGTGAGCGTCGCATCGGTGCTTGCTGCCGGCGCTGCGATCGGCACCGTCTCGAACTCGCGTGACAGCACCACCGTGCCGAGCACCGGCG
>JBBRIY010000260.1:0-4343 GCA_038220215.1 Propionibacteriales bacterium | reverse complement strand
ACAGGAGTTTCGCGATCGGGGTGCCGGCCCCGAACAGCACTGCCGATGCAAGTGCGAGCTGGACACCCCGATTTCTGAGGCTGGTCAGCATCGCAGGGCACCCTCGCGATGGGGGAGGAGGTCGGCAGCCTGCGACGCGTGCCCACCTCGCATCTGCACATCAGCAGCCATGGACACAGAATGCCACGCCAGCCACTGGCAATCGGTGGACGCCAGGTGCCGCCGAGACGACGGCGATCAGCGCGGTTGTGTGCGGCGGGTGAATGTGACAAGGGGATTTGTCATGGGGATGCCCGAAGGTACTCTCGGTGAATGACCCTTGAGGCTCGTGATCGTCGTGTCTCCCACCGGCCCGATGAGGCGTCCGAGCCCCGGGTCGAGCATCGTGACGGGGTGTGGCACGTGCGCTCGACCGAGGCGGTCCGCCTGGTGCTGCGGGAGAAGGACGCCACCACCCAGGCGGGTTTCAGCGCCGAGTCGATGCCTGCGGGCGTCGGCGAGCGGCCCATCTTGTTCATGGACGGTGAGGAGCACCGTACGCACCGTGCGAAGGTGGCGCGCTTCTTTGCGCCGAAGACGGTGGCGACCCGCTACCGCGAGCTCATGGAGGACCGCGCGGATGTCCTCGTCGCCGAAGCGGTCGCGGCCACGACCTTTCGCCTCGACCACCTGACTCTGCGCTACTCCACCGAGGTTGCCGCGCGGGTGATCGGCCTGACCAACTCGAACGTGGACGCCATGGCCAGGCGGCTTGAACGATTGTTTGTGCAGCCGGACCGGAGTCCCCAGTCGGCCCGCAAGGGGGGCCGCCTCATGGGTCTGTGGCGCTCGGTCAGGGGCCACGCTCCGATGCTCGCCTTCTACCTCGCCGACGTCCGGCCCGCGACGGCCGCGCGACGTCGGGTGCCAGGCGAGGACGTGATCAGCCATTTGCTGGCCGAGGGCTACCGAGATCCGGCGATCCTCATCGAATGCGTGACCTACGGTGCGGCGGGCATGGCCACCACCCGCGAGTTCATCTCGATGGCAGCACTGCACCTGCTCGCCGACGCCGACCTGCGGGCCCGTTACCTGGTGGCACAGGAGCCCGAACGCTTCGACATTCTCCACGAGATCCTGCGCCTGGAACCGATCATCGGTCACCTGTACCGGCGCGCGGCGCGCGATATCGACATCTCGGTGGACGGTGAGACGCTGCTTATCCGCAAGGGCGAGCTGATTGACCTTTATGTGCGGCAGTCCAACAGCGATGATTCCGTGGTTGGTGAGTGTCCGCTTGACCTGCGCCCCGGGCGACCCCTGCCACGCGGCATCGGCCCGGAAATGATGAGCTTCGGTGACGGCCATCACAAGTGCCCCGGCAACTCCCTGGCCATCCAGGAGACCGACATCCTTCTCTCCCGGCTGCTACGCCACGACCTTGTCGTCGCACACGCCCCGGTGATGGACTGGCACGAGCTCATCGCCGGCTACTCCCTGCGCGAGTTCATCCTCACCGTGCCGAAGGTGCTGCCTGTCGCGGAAGGCCGTTGACCTCGGCGCCGCCTTGCCCGCTTGGACCTATCACCGACGCGACTGGCGTCATCGTGTGTCCCGCACGGATCAGGCAGTTCTACCGCCTTGGCGTCGTTGGGGACGCGAAGTAGGTTCGGCCCAACAGTCCCACGACAGGAGCGCACCCATGACCAACGACTCGAGTGAACAGCCAACCGAGGACTTCACGCTCACTGACGACGACATGTCCACCGACGATCCGTCGGCGTTGGCTGGCGCCCGCACGGACGCTGATGGCACCGACGGGGGAGACTCTGATGGCAGCGACGGTGGAGACGCTGACGGTACCGACGGTGGGGACGCTGACGGTACCGACGGTGGGGACGCTGACGGTACCGACGGTGGGGACGCTGACGGTACCGACGGTGGGGACGCTGACGGTACCGACGGGGGAGACGCCGACGGTACCGACGCCTGAGGCATGAACCCGCTCGGACTACTCTCCGGCGACCCCGGCACCTTTCTCCGCGAAGTCTGGGGTCGCCGGATACTGATCCACGAGGTCGACCCCGCCGAGCTCGCGGCGATCTTCGGCATTGCCGACGCTGACCACCTGATCACCACCACCGCGCTGCGAACCCCGCAGGTGCGGCTTGCCAAGGACGGGTCGGTGGTCGATCCGGCGGCCTACACCCGTAGGGCCACCATCGCCGGCCAACCCATGACCGGCCTGGTGGACGTCCGGAAGGCGCTGGCGCTGTTCGACGGCGGCGCCACCATCGTCTTCCAGGGCCTGCAGCGCTACTGGGAGCCACTGCGCCAGCTCATCCGCGGGCTCGAGCTGGAGCTCGGTCACCCCTGTCAGGCCAACGCCTACCTGACCCCACCCGGCTCGCAGGGATTCGCGCTGCACTCCGACAGCCACGACGTGTTCACGTTCCAGACCTACGGCACCAAGGAGTGGGAGGTCCACGACGCCGACGGCGTCCACCAGGTGCTGATGAAGCCGGGCACCTCCATGTACCTGCCGACCGGCACGCCGCACCTGGCGCGCACCGGCGAGGGTGCCGCCTCGCTGCATGTCACGGTCGGCATCAACCAGGTCGTATGGGCCGATGTCCTCAAAGACGTCGTCACCGCGGCGATCGACGCCGACGCGGCCCAGCGAGACCGGCTTCCCGCCGCACCGTTCGCCGACCCGGCCGGCCTCGCCGCTGCCCTGTCCGCCCGCCTCAGCGACGTGGCGGCGATCCTGTCCGGCCTGGACGCCACGGCCGAGGTTGACCGGCTCGAGGCTTCCTTCAGCACAGGACGGCAGCCGGTCCTCGCCGGCGGCTTGCGCGACCTGCTCGACGTCCGCGAACTGGGAGCCGACACCCCACTGCGTCGGCGTTCGGGCAGCCAGTGCACGCTCAAGGAGCGGGATGGGTCCCTCGTACTGCTCCTGGGCGACCGCCGGCTCACCCTGCCCGGCGCCGCGCACGTAGCTGTTCGCTTCGTCATGGACGCCAACGGGCTGCGACCCTCAGATCTGCCCGGGATCGACCAGGCTGGCGCGCTGATCCTGTGCCGACGGTTGGTGCGTGAAGGGTTCCTGGAAGTCGTGCGGTGAGCGAACGCTGCTCTACCGCCAGCCGTGCCAAGGGGGAGCCGCTGTGGGCGACGGCGTCCACCGTGGAGTCCTTCCTGCTCATCGAGGAGCCCGGCCCGTGGGGACCGCAGGTGCTGCGCAGCCGCCGACTGCCGGACGCGGTGCGCTCGGCGATGAGCGACTGGCAGCGACGGTTGGGGATCCGCACGCTGTTGATCAGGCGCCCCGGCCGCGCGGTGCCGGGTACGTCGCGCATCTTCGTGGCCAACACCCGGCACGGCTGGACGCAGGTGACCGACCTGAACGATCTGGCCGGGGTGGCCGAGCTGGATCTCAGGGGGATCCGCGGAGCGGACGGGGTTGGCTTGCAACCGCACGACGAGCCCATCCTGCTCGTGTGCACCCACGGCCGGCACGACCCGTGCTGCGCCGAACGCGGACGACCGCTGGCCGCCGCCCTTGCCCGCACCTGGCCGGACCTGGTGTGGGAGGCGTCCCACGTCGGCGGGGACCGGTTCGCGGGGAACCTGGTCGTCCTCCCCCGTGGGGACTACTTCGGTGGCATGGACGCCGGTGACGGTCCGGGTGTTGTCGACCACTACCTGGCGGGCGGTCTGGACCCTGAGTTCCACCGCGGGCGCTCGAGCCAGTCGTGGGTGGTGCAGGCCGCAGTGCATGCGGCGCGCGTTCACGCTGGCGCCTTCGGATTCGAGGAGGTGGTCGTGCGCGGGGTGTCCGGCGAGGACTCGGAATTGCGCGTCGGGTTGCTGGTGCGCGGGCGGCCCATCGAGGCCCTCGTCCGGGTGTCGGTCGACGAGGCCGCCCACCTGACCTGCCACGCCGACACTCTCACCAGACCCCCGACCTACGACGTGACCCTCGAAGAGCCGCGCTGCGACAGCTGGATCGGCCCCCCTCGGGGCGAGGACGGACGCTAGTTCGGAGCCCGGCCTCCCTCGGCTTCCCGCGGGGCAGGCCGAAGCGTGTCGCGTTCCGCGCGGCCCACCACGACGGCGATGTCGAGCTCGTTGCCCTCGGGATCGGCCAGCGTCCACCAGTCAGGGGCATCGGCGTCGAAGACCACCCTGCCGCCGGCGGCCACGGCGGCAGCGACCCGCGTCTCAGCCTCGTCGTTCGGCACGAACAGGTCGAGGTGGATGCGGTTGCGCTGTCGCCTGGGTTCGTCGAGCTGCTGGAAGAACACCGGCGGGTTGAGCCGGCGCGGGTCGTACAGGTCGGTGAGGTCCTGGCGAGGATC
>JBBRIY010000259.1:0-4350 GCA_038220215.1 Propionibacteriales bacterium | reverse complement strand
TAGCCCAGCCGGCTGCCGAGCAGGAAATCGTCGAGGGTCTGCAGGGTCGTGCCCGGCGTGACCGTCGTGCTGTAGGTGAACTCGCCGGAGCGCAGGAAGTCGCGCAGCGCGAGAGCCTTCTCCCCGGTGGTGGCCGAGCCTGCCGTCACCCGCTCCGCGAGTTGCCGGATCTCGGGAGAGATCCCGTCCGGCAGCCCGAGAGTCAGACCGTCGTCGCTGGGGCTTCCGGCCTCGCCCACTGCCGGCAGCCAGCCCTCCACATCCGGAACCCGCTCGCTGGTGACCGAGTACTGCAGGTTGCGGGACGCGGCCTTCCTGCCGTCGCCGATCGCAACAACGGCCATCGTCGGGGGGTCGTAGCGCCAGGTCTCCGCCGCCACGTCCGCAGCCGTCGGCACCCACGGCATCGGCAGGTACTCACTGGACAGATTGTCGATCTTCACCGACGTCCGGACCGATGAGCTGCCCACGACCTCCGGTGGGTCGTCCTGCAGGGGGAGCGTGACCAGCCTCGTGCTGGTGAGGTGGAAGCCGGAGTTGTCGAAGGCTGGCAGGGCAGCCAGCCGCAGGTACTGCCCTGCGTCGTCCGTCGTGGTGTAGCTGATCACCTTCTGGTCGCTGGCTGCGGTCACGTTGCGGATCAGGTCGAGGCTCGGATCGCCGAGGAGGACCGCGCCGGAGCCACTGGGGTTGGCGGCGTTGGCCGACCGTTCCGCGATCGGCACGGACAGCAGGACGCTGGCCACCAGCGCGAGCCCGCCGGCCGCTGCTGCCGCTCGCGTGACGCCCGTGCGCCAGTGGGGCAGGCTCGCCTGCGACTCGGGCAGCGCTGCGAGGGCGTCGTTACGGACGCTGGTGCCGAGCACGACGACGAACCCGATGGCGGGGAAAGCGAACAGGAATGGGTTGGTCTCGGTATAGATCGCGATCGCGCACACGGCGTACGGCATCACGAGGACGGGGAACGTCCAGGCGGGGGTCCGGAGCCCGTTCGTCAAGGACTCGACAACCAGGAAGACGATCCAGAGCATCGCAGCGGTGAACACGGCGAAGCCCTCCTGGTAGGGCATCGGGGCGAACGCCTGCTGCACGAAGTCGATCGTGTCCGCGGCCAGCTTCCACGGGTTGCGCAGTGCTGGCGTGAGCCAGAACAGCAGCAGCACGGGCAGGAACTGGGCGAGCCTCGTCGCGGTCTCCCCGGCGCCGACGCGGCGCAGCACGGCCCCGACGGCGACGCTGGCACCCATCAGCAGCAGGGCGAGGAGGAGGAAGCTGCGGTCCTGCGTGACGGCGAACATCGGCACACCGGCAGCGAATGTTGCAGCAAGGCCGGCGATGCTCATCCGCTCGGAGCCGTTCATCGGAGGTCTCCGCCGTTGAAGGCCCGCCAGGTCTCGGCGACCGGGACGCCCGGACCGCCGAGCGCGCATTGCCACCCGGTGGAGCGGACCAGGCTCGCGCCGGTGCGGCCGAGGTGCGGCGTCGCCCCGGCCAGCACGGCCCAGCAGGTGCGTCCCTGCCGGCGAGCCCGCGTGAAGACCGCAGCGTCATCGTCGTCGACACGGCCGAGGACGGCGATCAACAGCTGGCCCTCCGCGCCACGTGCGCTCGTCGCGAAGGCCTCGCCCAGGGTCGGCACGGTGCTGGTCCTCAGGTCGGCAAGCTGCTCGAGCACCATCGACTCGCGTCCCGACATCGCCCGGTGCGGACTGACCATGGTGCCGTCGGCCTCGACGAGGTTGATGTCGAAGCCGTCGGCCAGCAGGTGGATGGCGATCGACGCCGCGGCCGAGACCACCCATTCCAGCCGGTCGTCGGGGTTGCGACGAGAGTAGGCGGACGCCCGGTTGTCGATCAGGACGGTGGCGCTGGGGTCCCACGACCGCTCCTCGCGCCGCACCATGAGCGTCCCCGTCCTCGCGGTCGAGCGCCAGTGCACCCGCCGGACGTCGTCCCCGTGCCGGTACTCGCGGATCAGCACGTCGTCGGCGGCGCCGTGGCCGGTGCGCAGCAGGGAGGTGTCGGTGGCAACGCCCAGCCCGGAGGCGCCGCGCAGGTTCGGCAGCGGCTCGACGGCCGGTGTGACAAGGAGCTCCGTCGTGCCCGGAATGACGGTCCGCGTGATCGCCAGGCCGAGCCCGTCCGCGACGCTCCGCTCGGCCGGTCCCACCTTGTGGCGCCCGCGCCAGGCAGGGCGCAGTTCGTAGCTGAAACGCTGCTGCCAGCGACCCAACCGGGTGGGGGCGTCGTGCCAGTGGGGTTCGCCGAGGCCGGGGCCGAGACGATCACGTGCGCGGATCGGGCCACCGACGTTGACGGTGCCCGGGTCGATCAGCAGGTCGACGCGGACGACCTGGCCGGCGGACACCCGCGGCGGGTCGAGGCGCCGGCTGACGCGCAGCCGCTGCCCTCCTGGCAGGAGCAGAAGGAGGCTGCCCAGGGGCAGCAGGACGAGGAAGAGGCCGGGCCACCAAAGGTCGCGCTGACCGACGAACGTCGCGACAAGGCACCAGGCGATCCCGGTGCCAAGGATCGTCCAGCCGCGCGCTGTCAGCCCGGTGCCGGCCCTCATGTCACCGGCGTCCGGTCGGGACGGCGACCTCCCGGACGGCGGCCGCCAGCAGGTCGGTGATGCTGCGACCCGCCAGTTGGGCCTGGGTGCTCAGCAGGACCCGGTGGGCGAGCGCCGGTCCGGCGAGCTCGGAGATGTCGTCGGGAATGACGTAGCCTCGGCCGGCCATGGCGGCCCGGGCCTTCGCCGCCCGCATCAGCTGTAGTCCTGCCCGCGGCGATGCGCCGAGGCGGACCTCGTTGAGGGACCGGGTGCGGTGCAGGATCGCCACGAGGTAATCCTTCACCGCCGGGTGCACGAACACCCTGCGCACAATCGCCACACAGCGCATCACGGCAGCGGCATCGGTGACCGGCTGCAGCGGGTCGATGGGGTCCACCTCACCGTGGTGCTCGAGCATCGCCACCTCTGCCTCGGCGCTGGGGTAGCCCATCGAGATCCGCATCAGGAAACGGTCGCGCTGGGCCTCGGGCAGCGGATAAGTGCCCTCCATCTCGATCGGGTTCTGGGTGGCGATCACCATGAAGGGCCGGGGGAGGGAGTGGGTGGTGCCGTCAACGCTGACCCGGCGTTCCTCCATCGCCTCCAGCAGGGCCGACTGGGTCTTGGGTGAGGCACGGTTGATCTCGTCACCGATGACGAGGTTGGCGAACACCCCGCCCGGCTTGAACTCGAAGTCCGCAGTGACCTGGTTGTAGACCGACACCCCGGTGATGTCGCTCGGCAGCAGGTCCGGGGTGAACTGGACCCGGCGCGCGGAGCAGTCGATGGACTTGGCCAGTGACTTGGCCAGCATCGTCTTCCCGACGCCCGGCACGTCCTCGATGAGCAGGTGGCCCTCGGCGAGCAGCGCCGTGATGACGAGGTCGAGAACCTCCGGCTTCCCCTCGATGACCTGACCCATTGCCTGGCGTACAGCCATGGCAAGTTCCAGCACCTCAGCCAGTTCCCGTTCGCGATCGACGTCCACGTCGCCTCCCTCCGCGGGCTCCACCTTAGGTGGCCCCCGGTACCGGGTCTCCCGAATGGGGCAACGGGATGGAGCGAAAGGTCACCGTTAGGGGTGTTCAGTGGAGGAAAGTGGAGTATGGTGGCGCAAAGTGGAGCCGAGTCGAAAGGGAGTGGGGCCATGTTTCTGGGCACCTACACCCCCAAGCTCGACGACAAGGGACGGTTCTTCCTGCCTGCGAAATTCCGTGAGCAGCTGGCATCGGGCCTTGTCATCACCCGGGCGCAGGATCGCTGTCTGGCGATCTGGCCGACGGAGGCCTTCCTGGCCGACGTCGCGAACGCTGCGACCGGACCCTCCACTGTCCGGGGGGTTCGGGACTACCAGCGGATGGTGTCCTCGGGCGCAACGGACGAACTGCCGGACAGCCAGGGACGGGTCACCGTCCCGGCACCGCTGCGGGCCTACGCGGGCCTGTCGAAGGAGATTGTCGTGATCGGGGCGTTCAACCGCCTCGAAGTGTGGGATGCGGCGAACTGGGCGGAGTACTCGGCAGCGCAGGAGGAGGCCTTTGCGGCCTTGGACGAAGGAGCACCGGCGGTGGGCTGACCCACCGCTCGCACCGAATCGTGCGGCGCGGCTCCAATCCGCGTCGTCGGCTCCCTGGCTCACCTTCCCCGGTGCCAGGTACCGGCGGCACGCGGCTTGGAACCCCGACGCACGAAGCGGAACCGAAGCAGACAGGGTCGAGCATGGTCGAAGCTGGCGACGGGGCAACCGACACTCACGTGCCGGTGCTGGCCGGACGCATCGTCGAGCTCCTCGCCCC
>JBBRIY010000258.1:0-4352 GCA_038220215.1 Propionibacteriales bacterium | reverse complement strand
GGTGCCGATGATGCTCACCGTGTGCACCGGGACGAGGATGTCGCCGTCCGCCGGGTAGATCATCCTGTTGACCACCCGGTTCACGAGGCGGTGGTTCATCGCGATCATGATGCCGCGACCCGGGATCACATCGACGGGGTCAGCGCCGGCCATGGAGGCGATCTGGCCGGCCCACGGGCCCGCGCAGTTCAGCACGAAGCTGGTCTCGATGACGACCTCCTCGCCGGACTTCAGGTCGGTGCAGTGCACCGCAGAGACCCGGTTGCCCTCCCGGTCGATGCCGGTAACGGGGTGGTAGGTGAGCACCTGGGCGCCGTGGGCCTTGGCGGAGTTCGCAGCACCCCACACGAGTTGCCAGCCGTCGACCGAGCCGTCCTGCACCTCGACCGCGCGCAGGATGCCGGGGTTGAGCCGCGGCTCGTTGCGCAGCGCTTCCGCCACCGAGATCTCGCGGGCGGGGACGCCGGTAGCTGCTGCGCCGGCCAGGAACTTGTCAGCGAACGCCGGGTCATCGCCCGGACAGGTCACGAAGTAGCCGCCGGTCATCTCGATTGCGGAGGACTGGATCCGGGAAAGGACCGCGTTCTCCAGCGCGCACTCGGTGGCTGACATGGGGTCGCTCACCACGTAGCGTCCGCCCGAATGCAACAGCCCGTGGAATCGTCCGGTCGTGCCCTGACCCAGGTCGGCACGATCGAGTAGGACGGCGCTGTAGCCCCGCATCGCCACGTCCCGCACCACGCCGGCCCCGGTAGACCCGCCACCGATGACTACGACGTCAGCCGCCAGCTTTCTCACGAAGACCCTCCCGCTCTCATGCGACGCCGGCGGCCCTGGAAGCTCCATTGGCGTCCGGGCAGCGCAACAGCGCGCCGTCGCCTTCAAAACTAACCAGAGCGGGGTGGATACACACCACCGCTACGCAAGGTCGCTCAGACGTGCAGGCCTGCCTAGTCAGACTGGGAAATCGACAGGGACCCACACTGCGAGCGTCGCGGGCTGGGACGGGGTCGGGCGGTCAGAGGCGGGCGCGGTCGAGGATCGCCCGCGCGGTGCCCTCGTCGAGGACGATGTCGGTGGCCACGCCGGCGCGCAGGGCACCGACGACGGCGGGGGCGCGCGACGGGTCGGCTACCACGCAGATCCGCCGCGGCACCCGCTGCAGCTCCGCCGGCGTCAGGCCGGTGGCGCGGTCGTTGTGGGCGACGTCGGCATAGGACCCGTCCTCGCGCAGCAGGACGGTACAGACGTCGCCGACCACGCCGTCGGAGGCGAGGGCGCGCATGTCGGAGGCGTCCATGTAGCCGGCGGTGTAGACGTGCGATGGCACCCGTCCCTCCAGGCAGCCGACCCCGAAGACGGCGAGGTCGAGCTTCTGGTGGAGCTTCAGCACGTTCTGGACCGAACGCTCACGCCACATCGCCTGCTTGGTCGCTGCGTAGTCGAAGAACGCCGGCACCGGGAACAGCACGACCCGGGCGTCGAAGGCGTCCCCGATCGACTGCAGGATCTCGCCGATGTAGGGGATCCCCGAGCTGCGCTGGTTGGCGCCCCCGTTGATCTGCACCACCGTGGAACCCACAAGCGGACGCCGCCCGAGGTGCTTGACGACATGGGAGAGGGTGACGCCCCACGCGACGCCGATCAGCTGGTGGTCGTCGACCGCTTCGGTGAACAGGCGTCCGGCCAGCCGGGCCACCTGGTCGAAGCGGACGTTCTCGTTGGCGTTCTCGCGCACCGAAACCATGTGCACCCGGACGCCGAAATGCCGGCTCAGGGTGGACGCGATAGGTGATTGGGAACCGCTGTGATCCGCGAGGCTGATCCGGACCAGCCCGGTGTCCCGGGCGTCCTTCAGCAGTCGCGAAACCGAGGAGCGCGACAGCCGCAACTGGTGAGCAATGCTCTCCATCGTCTCACCCTGAATGTAGTAGCGAGAGGCAGCTTGATACATGTCCTCGTAGCGCTCGTTCAACCTTGCACCCTTCCCTTGCACGTTCGTGCATAGGTCTAGCGCATGCGTTCATCCATAAGCAAGATGAGGCCTAACGGGACGGGGTAAGCGCGATCGATGCGCCGTGCCTCCAGCGTCGTGGTTCAGCGGGTACGAAGGAGTCAGATGAACCTCTCAGCGGGTGGCGCGAGATTGCGCACCGTCGAGGCCTTCGCATCGGATATCAACGAAGAAGCCGATCCCGCCTGCCACTGCTACCCTTCGCGTCCGCGACAACGAGCCTCGGCGGACAAGACTCTCGAGAAGGCTCCGGTGGACCTGTTGGGCCATCGCCATGTCAATCGCACGCACAGCAGCGTTGCGGTTGTCTTTCAGTACACCGCTCCGGCGCACGACGCCCAACGACGGGCGAACGGGGCGCGGCACCCCGAACCGGTGTCTGTTCACATCCACACCGTCTGAAAAGACTCGATCACATCGCCTGCGTCCTAGGGACGCCCAAGCTGACGCCCGAATCGGGTGTCTGAAAGTGAGAATGAAGTGCTGGGGACCATTTTCCTCTCTGAGGTAGTCGGCACCGCAATGCTGCTCCTCCTCGGTGGTGGCGTTGTCGCCAACACCGCGTTGACCAAATCCAAGGGCAACGGCACCGGCTTCCTGTTCGTGAACTGGGGGTGGGGACTGGCGGTCTTCGCCGGCGTCCTCGTCGCCTACAAGTCCGGCGGTCACCTGAACCCGGCCGTGACCCTGGGTGTCATGGCTTCCGGCGCCAAGGAGTTCGTGCCCGGCGTCCCGGTGGACATCGCTTCCATTGCCACCTACATCGGCGCGCAGTTCATCGGCGCCTTCATCGGTGCAGTCCTGTGCTGGCTGTCCTACAAGCAGCACTTCGACGAGGAGCCGGACCCGGCCACCAAGCTCGGTGTGTTCTCGACCGGACCGGCCATTCGCAACACCGGCTGGAACCTGGTCACCGAGGCCATCGGCACCTTCGTGCTGGTGTTCGTCGTGCTCGCTGCCGGTCACTGGAAGTCCACTGACCTCGGCTGGCTCAGCGCTCTCGGTGTCGCCCTGCTGATCGTCGGCATCGGCGCCTCCCTCGGTGGTCCCACCGGGTACGCCATCAACCCTGCTCGTGACCTCGGCCCGCGCATTGCGCATGCCCTGCTCCCGATCAAGGGCAAGGGCGGCTCCGACTGGAGCTACTCCTGGATTCCGGTTGTCGGCCCGATCATCGGCGGCGTTCTCGCCGGCCTCCTGAGCGGCGTCCTGGTGCTTGCGTTATCAACTGACTGGGGTGGGTGGGCCCTCGGGCTCACCCACCCCGGTACCCGCCCTCACATAGACGAAGCGGGCCGGTTGCCTCCGACCCGCTCCGAAAAAACCATCATCCTTAGACAATGACGTGGAAGGAATTATCCATGGCAGACAAGTACATTCTCGCGATTGACCAGGGAACGACCAGTTCCCGCGCAATCATCTTCAACCACGAAGGCCAGATCGTCTCCGTCGGGCAGAAGGAACACGAGCAGATTTTCCCGCGGGCCGGTTGGGTTGAGCACAACGCCATCGAGGTCTGGGACAACGTTCGCGAGGTCGTCGCTGAGGCACTGGCCAAGGCCAGCCTGAACAAGGACAACATCCAGGCAGTCGGAATCACCAACCAGCGTGAGACCACCCTTGTCTGGAACAAGGAGACCGGCATGCCGGTCTACAACGCCATCGTCTGGCAGGACACCCGCACGGGCAAGATCGTCGAAGAGCTCGGTGGCGGCGACCAGGACAAGTACAAGAGCCGCGTGGGCCTGCCCCTCGCGACGTACTTCTCCGGCCCCAAGGTCAAGTGGGTCCTGGACAACGTCGAAGGCGCTCGCGCCGACGCCGAGGCGGGCAAGCTCGTCATGGGCAACATGGACACCTGGGTCATCTGGAACCTGACCGGCGGCGTCAACGGCGGCGTGCACGTGACTGATGTCACGAACGCCTCCCGCACCATGCTGATGGACCTCAACACCCTCAGCTGGGACGCCGAGATCGCGGCCGACATGACCATTCCGATGAGCATGCTGCCCGAGATCAAGTCCTCCTCGCAGGTCTACGGCTACGGCCGTGAAGAAGGCCTGCTCGGCGGCATCCCGATCGCCGGCGACCTGGGCGACCAGCAGGCTGCCACCTTCGGCCAGGCTGCGTTCAAGCCGGGCATGGCGAAGAACACCTACGGCACCGGCTGCTTCATGATCCTGAACACCGGCGAGGAGATCGTTCCTTCGAAGAACGGCCTGCTCACCACCGTGTGCTACAAGATCGGCGACGACAAGCCGATCTACGCACTCGAGGGTTCGATCGCCGTTACCGGTTCGCTGGTGCAGTGGCTGCGCGACAACCTGAAGATGTTCTC
>JBBRIY010000257.1:0-4387 GCA_038220215.1 Propionibacteriales bacterium | reverse complement strand
GGGTGGTGATCGGGTCGATGCCCCGGTAGGCCCACAAGTCGGAGCCGCAGACGCAGGCGGCGGCCAGCTTGATGACCGCTTCGCCGTCCTCGACGATCCGGGGCATGGGCACGTCGTCGACGCGGACGTCGTGGGCGCCGTGCAGCAGGACTGCTCGCATGTTGTTCTTCCTTTTCGTTGAGGATCGCTGAGTTCAGGGAGTTCAGACGTTGGTTGCTGGGGGTCGGCGCCTGGTACGGGAGAGTGCCATCGCGAGCAGTGAGGCGACGGTGAGGACGAGGATGATCACGGCCATCGGCACGGCGGTGCGGTCACCACCAAGGCCGGCGATCGGGGCGATCACACCCGCCATGCACCACTGCAGGAAGCCGAGCACTGCCGATCCGGTGCCCGGGTGTTCGGGGACCTCGTTGGAGGCGAGCGCACCGGCGTTGGCACCGACGAGTCCCTGGGCGCTCATCAGCGCGAAGAAGCCGACGATCGCTACCCACAGCGGCATACCGACCAGGGCGCCGGCCAGGAGCAGGAGCCCGGCGGCACCGGTGGCGGCCAGTCCGATCGTGATCACCGTCCGGGTGCGAACCCGGCCGGCCATCCGTCCTGCTGCCAACGTGGCCAGCGCCAGGCCGACTGCGTTTGCCGCGAACAGGATCGAGTACGTCATCGGCGAGAGCCCGTTCATCGACTGCAGGATGAACGCCGAGGTCGCGACGTAGGCGAACGTCACTCCCATCGAGAACGCCATCACCACCAGGTAGGCGACGAACCTCGGCCGTCCGAGGACGTGGCGTGCAGCGTGGATCAGCTGTGTCAGCCCACCCCCGTGGCGGCGAGCAGGCGGCAGGGTCTCGGGAACGACCAGCGCGACGGCCATCGTCATCACCGCAGCAAAGCACGCGAGGAAAAGGAATGACACCCGCCAGTGCCACATCAGCAGGATCAGCCCACCCAGCAAGGGGCCCACGACGGGCGCGATCCCACCGATCCCCGCCACCACGTTGAGCGAGCGCACGAGGCGGACGCCGGTCGCGAGGTCGACGACGATCGCACGAGCGACCACCATCGCCCAGCCTCCCGCGAGTCCCTGGACGAACCGGGCTGCCAGCATGATCGCGATCGACGGGCTCCAGGCACACACCAGGGATGCGATCGTCAGGACCACCAGCGCGGCGAGCAGGGGTGTGCGGCGTCCACGCTGGTCCGAGATCGGGCCGCCGACGAGTTGGCCCAGCGCCATGCCGACGAAGAACGTGGTCAGCGACAGCTGCACCTGCGTCGCACTGGCCTGCAGGTCGGCGGCGACCAGTGGGAACGCCGGAACGTACATGTCGGTGGCCAGCGGGGCGATGCCGCCGACGAACACCACGGTGGCCAGGATCGCTGGAGTCAACCGGTCGCGGGCGTCCGCGGCGCCAGAGAGCGGGCCGGGGTCGGTGCTCCTGGCCCTGCTCTGTCTCGCGGTGGAACCCATGTCCTCCATTCGACCAGTCACCGCATGCCTGAGGGAGTCCCGCTGGAAAGGTGTACTGGCAGGGTGTGTCTCGCGACCGACCCCGGCGTTACGGTGGAGTTCATGGACAACCGGGCCGAGGTGCGTGAGTTTCTTCTGTCACGGCGCGCCAAGCTGACTCCCGGCGAGGTCGGCCTGCCTGACGCGGGCCGTCGCCGGGTCCCCGGTTTGCGTCGCAGCGAGGTCGCGTCCCTTGCCGGGATGAGCGTGGAGTACTACGCGAAGATCGAACGCGGCGGTTTCGCCGGCGTGAGCCCGTCCATCCTCCAGGCCATCGCCCGCGCCCTGCGGTTGGACGCGGCCGAGTGGGCCCACATGATGCACCTCGCGGAGGCCGCCGAAGGCACCGGAGTGCTGCTGAGGCCACGACGGAACTCGACCCGGCCCTGGACGCCGAGGCCCAGCCTGCAATGGGTGCTGGACAGCATCACAGGAGGGCCTGCGATCATCCGCAACGGACGGATGGACCTGCTGGCCGCCAATCCGCTGGGCCGGGCGATGCACTCCTCCTTGTACGAGCGGACGGCTGCCGGCGTCCCGAACTTCGCCCGCTACACCTTCCTTGACGACGACTCACACAGCTTCTACCCGCAGTGGGAATCCGCTGCTGACATCGGTGTCGCCATCCTGCGCACGGAGGCCGGACGGGACCCGCACGACCGCCGACTCCAGGACCTCGTCGGTGAACTGTCCACTCTGAGTGACGAGTTCCGCCGTCGCTGGAGCAGTCACGAGGTACGGCTCCACGGCGCAGGGAGCAAGCTGTTCCACCACTCGGTGGTCGGTGATCTCGACCTGGCCTACGAAAGCGTTGACATGATCTCCGACCCGGGGCTGACGATGACCATCTACGCCGCCGAACCTGCCTCACGCACTGCGGAGGCGCTCGCCCTCCTTGCATCCTGGACCGCCACACCCGTTCGAACGACCCCTTAGAAACGACGGAAGGATCGACTATGCACACCCGCACACTTGGCCAGGGCCTGGAGGTCTCCGCGATTGGCCTGGGCTGCATGACCACCACCGGCGGCTACAGCCAACACCCCGACCGCGACGCCATGATCACGATGTTGCGCGGCGCGGTCGAGGTGGGTGTCACCTTCTTCGACACCGCCGAGATCTATGGACCGCACGTCAACGAGGAACTGGTCGGCGAGGCACTGGCGCCTATCCGCGACCAGGTGGTGATCGCCACCAAGTTTGCCGCCGACATCGACCCGGTGGAACGCACACCGCGCGGACGCATGCTCCTGCCACACGAGGTCGCCGGCGCGGTCGAGGGCTCCCTGAAGCGCCTCGGTGTCGAGGTGATCGACCTGTACTACCAGCACAGGGTCAACCCGGAAGCGCCCATCGAGGACTTCGCCGGGGCCCTCGGTGATCTGATCCGCGCCGGCAAGATCCGGCACTGGGGCATCTCGGAAGCCGCCGAGGCCACCATCCGGCGCGCGCACGCCGTCACACCGCTCACCGCCGTCCAGAGTGAGTACTCGCTGTGGTGGCGGCGCCCCGAGGAGGGCGTACTGGGTGCCTGCGCTGAGTTGGGTATCGGGTTCGTCCCGTTCAGCCCGCTCGGGAAGGGCTTCCTCACCGGCACCGTCGACACCACCACAAGCTTCGAGGAGGGCGGCGACCTGCGCGCCCAGATCCCGCGCTTCGCTCCCGACGCCCTCGCCAAGAACCTCGCCCTCGTCGAAGAAGTCAAGAAGATCGCCGAGGCCAACGGCGCCACCGCCGGCCAGGTCGCCCTGGCCTGGTTGCTCGCGCAGCAGCCATGGATCGTGCCCATCCCCGGCACCACCAAGCCTCACCGTCTCGCGGAGAACGCCGCGGCGGCGGACGTCGAGCTCACCGATGCGGACGTCGCGGTGCTGACTGCAGCATCCGATGCGATCGAGATCGAGGGCGGGCGCTACCCCGACTTCCTGGAAGCCCAAACCAACCTCTAGAGCGGCCCGACCTCTTTAGACGAGTTGAACCGTCTCCAGAAGCTGTTCGCCCCAGCGTCGCGCACGGTCCAGTTCACCGTGGCGAAGCGGGCCGAACTTGCCGGTGACGATGAATCCTTCAGGTGCGGCCACCAGCTGGTAGCCCTTGGCCTGGAGTTCCTCCGCAACGGTCGGTGCGCCCTTGCCAAACGGGCCGAGCACCCGGGTATCGAACGCTGCGCACTGGCCGGTGGCAGCCGGCAGTGCTTCCATCCATGAGCGCACTGAGGGATGTGACCAGTCTGGTTGGGGCGCGCCTGGTTCGGGATGCTTTCGAATGGTTCCGCGGGCATGATCGGTAGACAGGTGGAAGGCGAAAACCGGGCCACCGGCCACCACCAGGTCGGCGTCAGCCACGACTTCCGGCGACGCTTGAGCGGTGGAAAGGGCCCGCGCGTCATCGCCCAGACCTTGGGCAATCGCTCCAGCCACCGCGGCAGTGTTACCCCACAACGACTCGTAGACGACTACTGCCTTCACAATCCGACCTCTCATCAACGCCAACCGGCAGCCTAGGGGGGATCGATCTGGTCCGCAGGCGAACCGGAGTTCCAGATGCTTCGGCGCCGACACCACCGATCTGAGTGCAGGAACCGCCACGGGGGCCGCCAAACCTGCAGTCGTTCACGTCAGGCTCGTCATCGAATCGGACCACCCGAGCACCCTGCGGTACAGCGACGTCTTCCTGGCCTGCCACATCTCCGTTGACGACAAGCCGGTGTCCACGTTCGATGGCTCCGACAAGCTCGCCTTCTGCGGCGCTGTCGAGGAGAATGTTGGGATCGACGACCCGGCACCGAAACGATGACCCCGGCACCAACTCGACGATCACCAAACCAAACCGGGGGAGATGCCCGCATGATCATCACCTCCGAGGTGGAGAACGACG
>JBBRIY010000256.1:0-4394 GCA_038220215.1 Propionibacteriales bacterium | reverse complement strand
TCTGGGCGAGGCATGAACACCCCACGAAGTTCTTCTCCTCCGCTGCGCTCCCCCGAACAACTTCGCAGGGACCCCGAATGAGCGCAGTCGCCAACCCGATCCTGCCGGGCTGCTACCCCGACCCGTCGATCTGCCGGGTGGGGGGCGACTACTACCTGGTCACCTCGACCTTCGAGTACCGCCCCGGGCTGCCGGTCTGGCACAGCACCGACCTTGCGTCCTGGGAGCAGCTCGGGCATGTCGTCACCCGGGCCGGGCAGCTCGACTACGACCAGATCGACTCCTCCGGCGGCCTGTACGCGCCGACGATCCGTCATCACGATGGCCGCTTCTGGGTGGTCTCCACACTGGTGGACCCCAACGACGCGAGCCGGGGCGGCCACTTCCTGATGACCGCCACCCATGCCGCAGGACCCTGGTCGGACCCGGTCTGGCTCGACGCCGATGGCATCGACCCGTCCCTCTTCTTCGACGACGACGGCAGGATCTGGGTCCACGGCACACGGCTGGTCCGCGAACCGGCCTGGCACCACCAGACCGAGGTGTGGCTGCGGGAGTTCGACCCGATTGCCGGTGCGCTCGTCGGCCCCGAGCACATCCTGTGGAACGGCGCCCTGCTCGGCGTCGTCTGGGCGGAGGGGCCGCACCTCTACAAGGTGGACGGCACCTACTACCTCCTCGCGGCGGAGGGCGGCACCGAGTTCCACCACGCCGTGAGCGTGGCCCGGTCCGCATCGGTGACCGGCCCCTACGAGGGCAACCGCAGCAACCCCATCCTGACCCACCGGCACCTCGGCCACGGCATGGACGTCGTGGGCCCGGGCCATGCCGACCTGGTGCAGGCCGCCGACGGCAGCTGGTGGGCAGTGCTGCTGGCGATGCGCACCTACGGCGGCTACCACTACAACCTGGGCAGGGAGACGTTCCTCGTGCCTGTGGTGTGGGAGGACGGTTGGCCCGTCTTCGCACCCGGTGAGGGCCGGGTGCCGGCCCAGGTCGAGGTGCCCTTCGCGTCTCGGCTCCCCTCCCCCGCAGACGCCGAGCCGCGCCCGGGCGTCGTGCTGCCGAGCGATCTGCGCTGGACGTCCCTGCGCCGTCCGGCTTCGGAGTTCGCCGTTGCCCACGGCGACGGCTGGCGGCTGCGGGTTCGCCCGGAGACGCTCGCCGACGCGGCGACCCCCGCGTTCCTCGGCGTCCGCCAGCAGCACCGGGACGTGGACGTCCTTGCCGTCCTGAGCGCCTCACTGCGTCCGGGTGAGGAGATGGGCATCGTGGTTCGCCAGTCCGAGGACGACCATGTCCGGCTGGCCACCTCGACGGGAACCGACGGGCAGGTCCTGTTGCGCGTCGTCCACCGTCGCGCGGGGGTCGAGCAGGTGCTGGGCGAGGCCCGGCCAGAAATCCCGGCCGGCGCACCCGTCCAGCTGGGGCTCCGGGTCCGGCAGCAGGACTACGCGTTCACCGTGGTCGTCGGGGACACCGAACAGGTCATCGCGACCGCGGACGGCCGGACGCTCGACAGCGTTGCCACCGGCGGCTTCATCGGTCTCTGGTTCGGGGTCTACGCGACCAGCAACGGAGCCGCGACGAACACAGAGGTGGACGTCGAACGGTT
Organism: Propionibacteriales bacterium; assembly: GCA_038220215.1. Classification (GTDB taxonomy): domain Bacteria; phylum Actinomycetota; class Actinomycetes; order Propionibacteriales; family Propionibacteriaceae; genus Propionicimonas. The sequence goes on along the minus strand of JBBRIY010000256.1, from coordinate 2,779 downwards.
TGAGTATCGTCGGTTCGACTGACGCGGCAACCGAAACAAGGAGCAGCACGTGCCACTGAGCGACCTGACCCTGCCGGAGCTCGTCGACTTCCGGCCGGAAATCGAGGAGCCCGAGGACTTTGACCGCTTCTGGCAGGTGACGATCGCAGAGGCGCGGCAACTCACCCAGGAGCCGGTGTCGGTTCCTGCCCCTGGCCCTGTGAACCAGCTGCTGGTGGAGGACTTCACGTTCTCGGGTTTCGACGGCGACCCGATTCGCGCCTGGATCGTCCGTCCCCGCTCCTCGGAGCGCCTGCCCGCCGTGGTCGAGTTCGTGGGCTACAACGGCGGCCGTGGCCTGCCCGCCGAACACCTCCACTGGGCGGCGAGCGGGTTCGTCCACGTGATCATGGACACCCGCGGCCAGGGCAGCGGGTGGGGCGGTGGTGGCAGCACCCCCGATCCGCACGGGTCGGGAGCTGCGCTCGAGGGCTTCATGACCCGGGGCGTCGAGCACCCGCTCACCTATTACTACCGTCGGGTCTTCACCGACGCCGTCCGCCTGGTCGACGCGGTGCAGAGCCTTGACTTCGTCGACCGCGAGCGCGTGGCCGTCACCGGCGGCAGTCAGGGCGGTGGGATCACCCTCGCGGTCGCTGGGTTGATGGGGGACGGGATCGTCGCGGCGATGCCCGACGTGCCGTTCCTGTGCCATTTCCGGCGCTCGGTCGCGCTCACCCCCGGACGGCCCTTCACGGAGGTCACGCAGTACCTGTCGGTGCACCGGGACTCCGCCGATGCGGTGTTCCACACGCTGTCCTACTTCGACGGGGCCGTCTTCGCCCGCCGTGCCACAGCGCCCGCGTTGTTCTCGGTGGGCCTGATGGATGAGATCGTGCTGCCGTCGACGGTCTTCGCTGCCTACAACCGCTACGGCGCAGACGATCGCGAGATCGCCACGTACGAGTACAACGGCCACGAGGGCGGCCAGCTGTTCCACTGGCAGCGGCAGGTCGCCTGGCTGCGCGCCCGGCTCTAGCTGGACCAATTTGGGGACGGTTCCTAACTCGGTCCACCCGGTGGGTGGACCGAGTTAGGAACCGTCCCCAATTCAGTCCGGGCCCCGCCAGCCCAGCTCAGTCAGCGGTAGGAGGCCGCGGCCTTTGCGTACTGCGCAGCGATCACCGGACGGTGGTCGCTGTCCGGCGAGCCGGCGAGCTCAACCGGCCAGGTGGGACGGTGGCCGGTGAGCACCCACGCCGCCTGGCGTGCCGCACCGTCAGCGACATACTCACCGGGTGCGGGGACCTGGACCGGCAGGTCGAACACCTGGGCGGCGATGGCCTGCACGCCCGGGTTCGCCGCGGCGCCGCCGATCAGCAGGATGCGCGTGGTCTCCACGCCGGTTCCCCGGATCGCGTCCAGCCCGGCGGCGAGGCCGCACAGCATGCCTTCGATCGCAGCCCGTGCCAGGTTCGCACGCGTCGTGTTGCCGAGCCTGAGGCCGGATAGTGATGCCGAGGCATCGGGCAGGTTGGGCGTGCGTTCGCCCTCGAAGTAGGGCACCAGCACCGCGCCACCGGCTCCGGGTTCTGCCTGGAGCGCCAAGGCGCCGAGCTCGTCGTGGTTGACGCCCAGCAGGCCGGCGATCACGTCGAGCACGCGGGCGGCGTTGAGGGTGCACACCAGCGGCAGGATTCCACCGGTGGCGTCTGCGAAGCCTGCGACGATCCCGGTGGGGTCGCCCACCTGGGTGGTGGTGGCCGCGAACACCGTCCCCGACGTGCCGAGCGAGACCCCGACGTCACCGGGACGGGCGTCCAGCCCGAGGGCTGCTGCGGCATTGTCGCCGGCACCGGGACCGAGAAGGAAGCCGGGACCGGGGACGCTCTCGGCAGGACCGAGCACCCGGGGCAGGATCGCATCGTGACCGAGCGCGCGGATGAGCAACTCGCGGTCGTAATCGCCTGTGGCCGCGGACCAGTAAGCGGTCCCGGAGGCGTCCGAGCGGTCGGTGACCAGCTCGTCAAGAACCGGGCCGAGCGCACTCTCCCCCACCGGGCCATAGCCGCGCAGCCGCCACGTGAGCCAGTCGTGGGGCAGGCAGACGGCGGCGACGCGCGCAGCGTTGTCGGGTTCGTGATCGCGCAGCCAGCGCAGCTTGGTTGCCGTGAAGGAAGCCACCGGCACCACACAGGTGCGGGCGACGTACTCCTGGGCTCCGACCTCGGCGATCAGGTCCAGGGCGGCAGCAGCCGACCGGGTGTCGTTCCAGAGCAGGGCTGGACGAATCACCCGGCCGGCCGCGTCTAGGGTGACCATGCCGTGCTGCTGGCCCGCGATGCTGACCGCTGCGACGTCATCCATACCCCCGGCTTGGGCGAGGGCGGTCTGCAGGGCATCCCACCAGTGCTGGGGGTCGACCTCGCTGCCGTCGGGATGCGACGCCCGTCCGGTGGCGAGCAGGGCGCCGGAGGTGGCGTCCCGCACGACGACCTTGCAGCTCTGGGTCGAGGAGTCGACACCCATCACCTTGGCCACAACTACTCCTTCACTCCGACTTGTCAGACTCTCAGGTCGCCCCAGCGGCCCGAGAGGCTGACACGTCGGCGGGTTGATGACTCAGCGGGCGCCGAGGAGGTGCTCGGTGGCGAGCTGCTGGAGCCGGACGAAGCCGAAGCCCTTGCCGGCGTAGTAGGCGCCACTGTCGAAGTCCTCGTACGAGGCCCGGTCGGCGAGCAGGTCGTCGTAGGACTCACCCTCGCCCAGCGTGGGCTCGGCAAGTTCTGCAACCTTGGCC
>JBBRIY010000255.1:0-4396 GCA_038220215.1 Propionibacteriales bacterium | reverse complement strand
GTCACCCGTCCCGACATCGCGGGGCTCATGGGAGCCTTCGGTGCAGCCCTCACTGCCCAGCGCCACGCGCAGCCCGACGGGGTGTCCACCACGATGTCCCTTGCAGAACTCGACACCTTCACCGTGGACGCGGCGCTCGAGGTCTGCCGGCTCTGCCAGAACCACTGCCAACTCACCATCTCCAGCTTCGGCGACGGCACGCGGCACGTCTCCGGCAACCGCTGCGAGCGGGGCGCGAGCACCGAACGAGCGCCGCGGAAGTCCGAGCTTCCCAACCTCTACGACTACAAGTACCGGCGCATCTTCGGCTACCGGCGGCTCACGGAGGCGGCGACCACCCGTGGCGACATCGGCATCCCACGCGTGCTGAACATGTACGAGAACTATCCCTTCTGGTTCACCGTGCTGTCGCGGCTGGGATTCCGCGTGATCCTCTCCTCCCGCACGAGCGCTGACACGCTCACCGCCGGAGCGGAGTCGATCCCGTCGGAGAACGTCTGCTATCCGGCGAAGCTCGCGCACGGCCACCTGGAGAACCTGCTCGACCGCGGGGTTCGGACGATCTTCTACCCGTGCGTCCCGTATGAACAGCAGGAGTACACGGCGGCCGACAACCACTTCAACTGCCCGATCGTCGCCTTCTACCCGCAGGTGCTGGAGAAGAATGTGCCGCGGCTGCGGGAGCCTGGCGTCCGGTACCTGGACCCGTTCCTGAACCTCGCCGAACCCGACCATCTCGCCAAGCGACTCGTCGAGGTGTTCGAGGACTTTGACGTGAGCTTCGAGGAGGCCGCCGGGGCCGTCACGGAGGGCTACGCCGAGGATGCCCGGGTGAAGGCCGACATCCGCGCGGAGGGCCGCAAGGCGCTGGCGTGGATGGCTGCGCACGGGGGGCGCGGCATCGTCCTCGCCGGCCGGCCGTACCACGTCGACCCGCAGATCAACCACGGCATTCCCGAGCTGATCACCGGGCTGGGCCTCGCCGTGTTCACCGAGGACAGCATCATCGACGCCCCCCTCGTACAGCGCCCGTTGCGGGTCCGCGACCAGTGGGCGTACCACACCCGGCTGTACGAGGCTGCGGTGGCGAGCACGCGCGAGCCTCACCTTGAGGTCGTCCAGCTGAACTCGTTCGGCTGCGGCGTCGACGCGATCACCACCGACCAGGTGCAGGAGATCCTCGAGGCTGCCGACAACGTGTACACGGTGCTGAAGATCGACGAGGTGTCGAACCTTGGTGCGGCCCGCATCCGGCTGCGCTCGCTCCAGGCCGCCTCGGCGGAGCGGCGGCCGAGCGCGGAAATTGTCGCCTACAGCGAACCCGGCCCCCGACCGGTGTTCACCACCGCAGCGCGGCGCACCCACACCGTCTACATCCCACAGATGTCGCCGATCCACTTCCGGCTGGCCAGCGCGGTGCTGAACCGTCTCGGCTACCAGGTGCAACTGCTCGAGCACGCGTCCGCTGCCGACGTCGAGGTGGGGCTGAAGTACGTCAACAATGACGCCTGCTACCCGGCGATCATGGTGATCGGCCAGCTCGTGAACAAGTTCCTCACCGGTGGCGCCGACCCGGTCAATGCCAGCGTCGCGATCACCCAGACCGGCGGCATGTGCCGGGCAACGAACTATGCAGGAATGCTCCGCAAGGGTCTTGCCGACGCCGGCTTCAGCCAGGTACCCGTGGTGGCGGTGAGCGCCCAGGGGTTCGAGGAGAACCCGGGCTTCAAGCTCAGCCCGACGCTCGCGCACCGCGGCATCCAGGCGCTCGTCCTCGGCGACCTGCTGCAGACCGTGCTGCTGCGCGTGCGGCCGTATGAGCGGGAGCCCGGCAGCGCGCAAGCGCTCTACCGCCGGTGGGACGCGGTCTGCCAGGAGTTTTTCGCCACCGGTGGCCACTCCCCCACTCTCGGCAGGCGGATCGGCTACTCCTGGCTGATCGACCACGTGGTTGCGGCTTTCGACACGCTGCCCCTGCGGGACGTCGCGCGCCGTCCGCGTATCGGTCTCGTTGGGGAGATCCTGGTGAAGTTCCATCCGGACGCGAACAACAACGCCGTCGGCGTGATCGAGGACGAGGGCTGCGAAGCCGTGCTGCCCGGCCTGCTGGAGTTCTTCGGCCAGATGCTCTACACCGGCGACTGGAAGTGGGAGCACCTCGGGATCGGCGAGAAGTCGCGCCACGCGAAGAGGATCGGACTGTGGCTGATCGAGCAGTACCAGGCGCCTGCGAACCGGGCCCTGGCGCGCTGCGGCGGCAAGTTCACCGTGCAGGCCAGCCTGGACACAATGGCGCAGCGCGCTCAGAACGTGGTGTCGCTCGGCACCACAGCCGGGGAGGGCTGGCTGCTGACCGCGGAGATGATGGAGCTGATCGAGTCGGGCACGCCAAACATCATCTGTGCGCAGCCGTTCGCCTGCCTACCCAACCACGTGGTCGGCAAGGGCATGTTCCGCGAACTGCGCCGCCTCTACCCGCAGGCCAACATCACGTCGATCGACTACGACCCCGGCGCGAGCGAGGTGAACCAGCTCAACCGCATCAAGCTGGTGGTGGCCGGTGCCCACCGGGCGGTCGCCCGCGAACGCATCGCCGCAACCTCGACCGACTGCCAGACCGTCGGGTGACGCGGTCGTCCTACCGCTACTCCTCGAACGGCGTCGGGTCACCGGCCCCGTAACGGGTGATCTCCATCGCGCCGTCCTCGGAAAGGTCGACGATGGTGGTGGGCGCCAGGCCGCAGTCGCCGGAGTCGAGGACCGCGTCCAGCAGGCTGCCGAGTTCGTCGTTGACCTGCCAGCCGTCGGTCATCGGGTCTTCCTCGCCGGGCAGGATCAGGGTCGTCGACATCAGCGGCTCGCCGAGGATGGTCAGCAGCGCCAGCGCGGTGGTGTGGGTCGGTACCCGGACACCGACCGTTTTCTTCTTGGGCTGCAGCATCACCTTCGGTGCGTCGCGGGTGGCCCGCAGGATGAAGGTGTAGGCGCCGGGCGTTGCGGCCTTCACCGCGCGGAACACGTCGTTGTCCATCTGCACGTACTGGCCGAGCTGGGCGAACTCGCTGCACACCAGGGTGAAGTGGTGCTTGTCCCCGAGCTTGCGGATGGCGCGAATACGCTCGAGGCCGTCACGGTTGCCGAGCCGGCAACCCAGGGCGTAGCCAGAGTCCGTCGGGTAGGCGACCAACCCACCGTCAGTGATGATCTCCGCCACTTGCGCGAGCGCGCGCGGCTGCGGATTGTCAGGATGCACGTCGAAATACCGGGCCATATTCGGAGCATACGACCGCTGGCCCAGCTGCGCGCAACCGGTCGGAGGAACCGGCGAGATCACCTAGGGTGCAGCCATGGCCTTGTTCTCCCTCTCCATCGAAGACCTCCGCGCGCGGCAGAGCCTCAAGTGGCGCACGTACGACCCGGACGTCCTCCCACTCTGGGTCGCGGAGATGGACACGACCATGCCGGAGCCGGCGAAGGCTGCGCTGCTGGACGCGGTGGAGCGCGGCGATACCGGGTATCCGCACGGCACCGCCTACGCAGAGGCCTTCGCCCGCATGGCCGCCGACCGCTGGGACTGGCAGGTGGACGCCGCAGCTCAGGTGCGTCGCGCCGGTGACGTGATGAACTCCGTCCTCGCCGTTCTCGACGCCACCAGCGAACAGGGTGAAGCCGTCGTGCTCAACCCGCCGGTGTACCCGCCGTTCCGGCAGGTCATCGCCGGCTACAAGCGACGCATCGTCGAAGCCCCGCTCGACCCCGCCGGACGGCTCGACCTCGCAAGCCTCGAGGCGGCCTTCTCAGGTCCCGAGCAGCCGAAGACCTACCTGCTGTGCTCCCCCCACAACCCGACCGGCGCCGTGCACACCGAGGCGGAACTGACGGCGCTGATGGCGCTCGCCGGCAGCTACGGCGTCCGCGTCGTCGTTGACGAGATCCACGCGTGCCTCGTCGACACCGGCGTCACCTTCGTCCCGCTGCTCACCGTCCCTGGCGGGGAGCACGCCATCAGCGTGACCAGCGCAGGAAAGGCCTGGAACCTCGCCGGCTTCAAGGCCGGCCTCATCGTCGCCGGCGCAGCCGTCACCGGCGTGCTGTCGAACCTGCCCCCGCTGGCCCAGCAGTCCAGCGGCCACCTGGCCAACCTCGTGCACACCGCGGCTATCACCGATGCGCAGGACTGGATTGACCAGCTCGTCGTCGAGATCGCCGCCAACAAGGCGCTGCTGGCCTCCGAGCTCGCCCGCCACGTACCGGCGGCCGGCTACACGCCCGCGGAGGGCACCTACCTTGCCTGGGTGGACTGCTCGAACCTCGGATTGTCCACGCCGGCGCACGACTTCCTGACGGTGGGACGGGTGGCCTTCTCCCCCGGTGTGAATTTCGGGGTCGAGCACCG
>JBBRIY010000254.1:0-4408 GCA_038220215.1 Propionibacteriales bacterium | reverse complement strand
ATCCCGACCGGAGTGACCACTACCGCGCGGTCGCAGCCCGCGGGAAGGACGTCGCCCGCACGAGGTTCACCGAGTACACGTATCGCAAGGAACTGCTGGCCATCGCCGGCAGCGCAGGGGAGAGGATCAGTTGATGGTGGGGAAAGTGGTCTTCCTCGACGCCTCGTCGCCGGTGCTGTACTCGGCGGCGTCCCTCGATGACCCCGACACCAAGATCGGCGGCGCAGAGATCACAACGATCCGGATCGCCGCCGGCCTTGCGCCGACCCACGACGTGACCGTCGGGCAACTCACCCGGCCCGCGGCGCGTCCGCTCACCGAGGACGGCGTCCGCTGGACGAGCCTTGACCAGGCCCTCATGACCGCACGGACGGCAGACCACGTCGTCGTCCTCCGCCGCATCGAGTACGGCGTCATCGCCAAGCTGCGTGGCCGGGCGAAGCGCGTCTCGGTCTGGTACCACGACTGGGTCCCGGACGGCTCCGAGGATGCCGGGCTCGTGCCGCGCACCCGCACCCGGGCCAAGAACGCCACCCGCGCCCTGCTGCACCTGGTCTTCGGGATCGGGATCGTCGCTGTCTCCGAAACCCACGCGACGAACATCCGCACCGCGTTCCAGGGCTCGCTGCTGCCGAAGTTCCTCACCCGGCGGCTGCGACCCGAGGTGATCTACAACCCGATCTCGGTGACTGCGCCTTCGCCGGTCGAACCGGTGGACGTCGACAAGTTGATCTACTGCAGTGCGCCCTGGAAGGGCCTGGGGATGGTGTTGGCGCACTTCGCCCACCTCCGGCAACAGTTCCCGACCCTTCGGCTGCTGGTGGCCTCACCCGGCTACGACCGCATCGATGGCGGAGACATGCCCGATGGCGTGGAGTACCTGGGCACGCTGAACCAGACGGAGCTGCTGGCCCACATCAGTACCTCGCTGTGCGTGTTCTACCCGTCCAACAAGGTGCCGGAGACCTTCGGCATCGTCTTCCTCGAGAGCCACGCCGTCGGCACTCCGGTCCTCGCCCACCGGTTCGGATCGGCACTGGAGTTTCTCTCCGATGAGGAGACGCTGGACGCGACCGACGGCGCTGCTGTCGAGGATCGGATCGCGCTGTGGCGTTCGGGTAAACGCCCATCGCCCCGGCTCGAGGACGGGTTACGCATCGAGACCGTCCTGAAGCGCTGGGACTCCTTCATCAGCGCACACCGGCCACCCACGCCGGACGCCGGACCGGTGGGCCGATGAGCGGGTTGTCGCCGGAGCGCCCCACACCGTTCAGCCGTCGCAACCTGCTGCTGGCAGGCCTCGCAGTACCCGTCGTGCTCACCGGATGCAGCGGGCCCGCGCCGCAGCAACCCACTCCTTCGACGACACCCTGGCGGACACCGGCACCCCGTCACGATCCCAGCCCGGCCTACCAGGCAAGCGACGGTTTCATCTATGCGCCCGACGGCAGCCTGTTCACCCCGATCGGGGCGAACGTGGGCACCACCAGCTCCTTCGACTGGAAGGGCGACTCCCAGGGGCACTCCGCAGCGGCGCTGGCCTGGGGCTGGAACACCGTCCGGCTAAACATCCTCGTCACAGCCGGCCATGCCTACTCCTACGTCGCCCAACTCGGGCAGGAGAAGCTCCTGGCCCTGACCCAGAAGATCGTCGACGAGTACACCCGCGCTGGCATCGTGGTCATCATCGACGCCCATGACGACCCCAAGGCCGAGAAGATGGACCAGGATCGGATCGAGGCCGACATGGTGGCCTGGTGGAAGATGGCGGCAACCGCGTTCAAGGACAATCCGATGGTGTGGTACGGCCTCATCAACGAGCCGGACTACATCAACGGGGATTGGCTGACGGTGATGGACACCCTCGCCGGTGCCGTCCGCGGCACCGGGGCCCAGGGCCCCCTCCTCGTTGGTGCGCCGTGCTGGGGCCAGGACGTCGGCCACACCAGTCCGTATTTCACCGATGCCGGGTTCGCCTACGAACCGACCATGGCCCCCGAGGTCGCGAAGCGTCACGGGAATGTCATATTGGAGCAGCACAATTACGGTGCCTATGGGATGTATTCGACTCCCGAGAAGTTCGGTGCGTATATCGAAACCGTCCGCAACGCCGGGCTCACTCCCTTGGTGGGCGAGTTCGGTTACACGGTCAGCAAGGACAAGTCACCCGATGTCTATGACGCGAATCATGAATCGGCCCAAACCGTCTTCGCTATTGCAGCCGAACGGTCGGTCGGAGCCTTGTGGTGGCACGCCACCCATGGCGACAACTACTCACTCACTGCGAGCGGAGCCGCGTTCTGGTCGAGCACCGATGGCGCCGGGTTGTCCGACGGCGGTAGCCGCCTCTGGCAGCTCGGGCACCGCCAGTAGCGCGGGCTCAGGGGCGGCGTTCGCCCACCTGGCGGGCGGGCGAGCCGGCCATGATCGCATTCTCCGGGACCTCGCCGCGCACCACGGAGTTGGCAGCGATGACCGCACCGGAGCCGATCCGTGCTCCTGCGACGACAATGGTGTTCGAGGCGATCCAGACGTCGTCACCAACCTCCACGCCGGTGCCAGCCCACGGTTGGTCGACGATGGGCACTCCGGCGCGCGTGCCGTGGTTGCTTCCGACAATGGTCACATTCTGCCCCAGCAGGCAGTGTGCTCCGATCGTGATCGGGGCCCCCGCTGTGCGGATATTGGCGAACTCGCCCACGAACGTGCCCTCGCCGATCTCGAGCCGCGAGCCGGTGAGCCCGCCCCCGTCGTACAGGACGATGACGCTGGGGCCATAGATCGCCACGCCGTCGCCGAGCACCACGCAGGAGACGTCCCCGGTGAGGTTGACGTTGCGGCTGATAAGGGCATTCGGATAAGCCATGCGCAATTCAGTGCGTGCCCAAATACCCTGCGCGCCGACCACCACGTCGCGGGCAATTGCCTTTGCCAGGGCGAGGATTCTGGTTCGATCAAGTCCCATCCGGCAAATGCTACCAGTGGGCCGTCGAGATCCTTCTCAATTCGCGGGGCCGATTTGCCCAATCAGTGGTATAGCAACGATACTTGAAGGGCCAACGGCTCAGAAACGGTTTCGCACCTAAGAACAACGACAACGAGACGTCGACATGGCTGGCCACATCACGGCCCGCCACCGCCTCCTGTCCTGCGAACCCGTCACGGGTCTTTGCACACAGATGAGGGGATGAACATTGAGCACCACCGAGTACCGCGAGGATGAACCTTTCACGCAGGCTGCCGCGGGACCACTGAAAGCCTGGCGCCGCCACTGGATCCTCGGCGTTGCCGCAGCCCTGCTGGGCGCAGCCATTGGGGTAGGCACAGCCTTCGCCGTCCCCGTGACCTACACCGCTGAGGCACGGGTAGCGGTCGGCTCAGGGGACCTGACCTCCGGCGCGATCGCCGGCTTCCCCGTCGCCGCGTCGCAACTGGCATCCAACTACGCGCGGTACGTGAACGACCGCGGCGTCGCAGCCACAGACCTGCCCGAGAACGTCACGTTGTCCGCCTCGCAGATCCCGGAATCGAACGTGATCCGGATCGAGGTGGAGTCGGCCGATCCCGAGGCAGCCCGCTCGTCGGCGAACAAGGCCGCCGAGTTGCTGATCGAAGCCGTCAACGGCACCGGGAAGACCTCGTCTCCCGAGTTGGCGGCGGAGTTCGAGAACGCGGCCAAGGACGACGCCGCTGCCCAGACCGCGCTGTCGGCGGCCCAGCACGACCTCGACGAGGAACTCGGCAAGGACAAGCCGTCCAGTTCCAAGGTGAAGAGGCTACGAAGCGACGTGACTGAGGCTGCAGCCAAGGCCGCCAACACCAGCCTGACCGCCAATGCGCTGCGCCAGCGCTACACCAACCTGGTCGTCAGTGCCTCCACGGCAGCGAACCTGCAACTCATCCGGACCGCGGAGGGACTCGACTCCAACCGCTCCAGCCTGGTCGCCCGGCTCGGTCTCGCGGGCCTCGCCGCCGGCGCGGCCGTCGGCCTCATCCTGGCCGTCGTCCTCGAGCGCAGGCGCGCCCATGGCCGCCGCAGCCGCTAGGCGTGAGCGTGGCGTCCACCGCTGAGGCGATCGCCCCGTCACAGACGGGCGCGACGCCGGTCAGCGAGACACCGAAGGAACCGCTGTACGTCTGGCTGTTCCTCGCTGCGCTCGTGTTCACCATGTTCTCGGGCAACACCGGGCTCATGGGGCTGCCACTGTCGCCGGACCGCCCACTGTTCGCCTTCGCGGTCCTGCTGCTGATCCTCGACCCGAACCGCGATCGCCTCCGCTGGCGGTGGTTCTACGCCGTCGCCGCGCTGACGATCCTGTGGACCGCGTTCTCCTGGTTCGCCACCGGCTCGTTCACCGACGGCCTCAAGGCGTTCGCGCTGCTGGACCGGATCATCGTGCCGCTGGCC
>JBBRIY010000253.1:0-4408 GCA_038220215.1 Propionibacteriales bacterium | reverse complement strand
CGGGGCATCCGCTCGGCCTCCATGCGGGCCTTCAGCTTGCGGATCTCATGCAGCTGGGACTTCGACAAGCCTTCGACGGGAAAGCGGATCCGGTTGATGTCGGACAGCAACTCCTCGCCCAGCGCGACCTTGCCCGCGCCGACGGCGGCCCGCAGCAGCGCCTGCGACTCCCAGGTGGACGACCAGCGCTGGTAGTAGGCCCGGTAGGAGGCGAGGCTGCGCACCATCGCCCCGCCCTTGCCTTCGGGGCGCAGGTCGATGTCGATCTCCAGCGCGGGGTCCGGCCCCGGCTTGGCCAGCAGCGCCCGCAGCCGGCTGACGACGGTCATTGCCGCCGAGGTGGCGTTGGGGTCGTCGCTGTCGGCAACCACGAACATCGCATCGGCGTCGGAGGAATAGGCCAGCTCGCGTCCACCCCACCGACCCATCGCGATCACGGCGATCGGCGGCACGACGACCCCGCGGGAGGCGACCTCGAGGGCCGCGTCGATGGTGGCGCCGGCGAGCTCGGAGAGGGCGGCGCCGAGCACACCGATGTCGATCTCGCCGAGCAGGTCAGCCATCGCAAGGCGCAGGAGCTCATTGCGCCGGGACGCCCGGATCGCAGCGACGGCCTCAGCCGGCGAGTCGTGGCGGCGGGAAGCGGTTCGCATTTCCGCCAGCACGTCGGCGCCGGGACGCGGACGGAGCCCCTGCGGATCGCCCAGCAGCGCGGCCTCCTTCGGCGCCCGCAGCAGCAGGTCGACCGCATAGCGGGAGGACGCGAGGATGCGGGCCAGGTGCTCAGCCATCGCATCGCCGTCACGCAGCGCGCGAAGGTACCACGGTGTACTACCGAGTTCCTCGGACACCTTCCGAAAGGCCAGCAGGCCATGGTCGGGGTTGGGGCCGGCGGTGAACCAGGTGAGCATGGCCGGCAGGAGCTGCCGCTGGATCTCCGCCGATCGGGTCATACCCTGGCTGAGCGCCTGGATGTGACGCAGGGCCGCCTTCGGATCGCCGTAGCCGAGCGCCAGCAGCCGGGTTTCGGCTGCCTCCGTCGTGAGCGTGACCTCGGCAGACGGAATACGGGCCACCGCCTCCAGCAGCGGCGAGTAGAACATCCGCTGGTGCAGGGTCAGGACGCGCCGGGTGGTGGCCCGCCACAGGTGCATCAGCTCGTCGGTCTCGGTGAGCCCGATGCTGCGCGCCAGCCATCGCTGGTTCAGCTTGTCCTCCGGCATCAGGTGCGTGCGGCGCAGGCGGTACAGCTGGATGCGGTGCTCCAGCAGCCGCTGCAACCGGTAGGCGGTCCCCAGGTCGAACCCGTCGCCGCGCCCGACGTAGCCGTGGTCGACCAGGGCGTCCAGGGCCTCGAACGTGCCGCGCAGGCGCAGCCGCTCATCCGACCTGCCGTGCACGAGCTGCAGCAGCTGGACGCTGAACTCCACGTCCCGCAGGCCGCCGGCCCCCAGCTTGATCTCGTGGTTGGCCTCCTTGGCCGGCAGCAGCGCGATCACCCGCCGGCGCATCGCCTGGGTCTCTCCAACGAACTGGTCGTTGTCGGCCACCCGCCAGACCATCGGCCAGACCAGGTCGACGAACTCGGCAGCAAGGGACAGGTCGCCGGCCATCGGCCGCGCCTTCAGCATCGCCTGGAACTCCCAGTTCTTCGCCCATTTGCCGTAGTAGGCGCGGTGTGAGGCCATGGTGCGCACCAGCGGCCCGGCCTTGCCCTCGGGACGCAGGTTCGGGTCGACCTGCCAGATGGTGCCGGCGGCGGTGTGCGCCGAGCACACCCGGCTGAGGGCACTGGCCAGCTTGGTGGCAATGCCGATCGCCACCGCTGGTTCGCAGACCGGCTCACCGGCATCGTCGAGGGCTGGTTCTGCAACGTAGAGCACGTCGACATCGCTGACGTAGTTCAGCTCGCGCGCGCCGGTCTTGCCCAGCGCGACGATCCCCATCCGGCAGCCCTCCCAGCCGGGCACCTCGCCGCGGGCGAGGGCCAGCGCTGCCTCCACCGTGCCGTCGGCAAGGTCGGCGAGCTCACCGGCGATGTCCGGCAGCACGGCGAGCGGGTCGGCTGCGGTCAGGTCGCGCGCCGCGAGACGCAGCAGGCAGCGACGGTAGGCGCGGCGCAGGTCATCGGAGCGGTTCCGTGCCGCCACCGGAGCCGGGCTCCAGGGGTCGGCGTCGATGGCGGTCAGCAGCTCCGCACGCAGGTCGGCCGCCGATCGCCGCGCGACGCTGCCCAGCAGCACCCCGACATCGTCCGGGTGACCGGCGAGGTGCTGGTTCAGCGCCACGCTCGCGCCGAGGATGGCGACCAGTCGCCGCGAGAAGTCGGGGTCGGCCTCGAGCTCCGCGAACAAGCCGGGTCGCACCCGCACCAGCTCGTTGAAACCGGCGAGGGCGAGGTCGGGATCGGCCGTGCCGGGCAGTCCGGCGAGTGCCGCCTCGATCTGTGCCGCCGTGCCGTGCTCTGCCCACGCCTCGACCATCGCTGCCGCGGTTGTGGCGTCCGCGAAGCCGAGCCGGGCGAGGCGCCCGGGCTGGCTGTCGATGCGGCGGTCCACTCTGGCGATGCTAGCGTCTGCCGGGTGCCGAGAGTCCCGTCAGCAGCCGACATCTCTGCGCTGCGCGCCGCAGTCCGGGCGTTGGCGGACGACCCGTCGACGGTGCTCTCCCGGGCCGACCTCGCGGGTGGGTCCCGGACGGTGTGTGGCCTCCTCGCGCTGCGTTACCCGGGCGGGACAGTGGAGCTGCGCGTGCCGCCTTTCGCCGCCGTCCAGCTGGGCATCGGTGATCGGGGACGACACACGCGAGGCACCCCGCCCAACGTCGTCCAGCTGGACGCCGCGACCCTCCTGCGGCTCGCCGGGGGCAGCCTCAGCTGGGACGAGGCGGTCGCCACCCACGTCGTGCGGGCGTCGGGGATCCGGGCCGACTTGGCCATGCTGTGGCCCCTGCCCGAATTGGCGTGACATCCGGCCCCACGGAGCCCCACAGCTGAACCACAGGTAGGCACGGGATTCGGCACAGGTCATTGCCTTAGTTTCCTCCGTGTGGGCAGCGTGCCCGGAGGAGATCGCACCGATGACAACCGATAATCCGCAGGCACCCGAGAGTTCAACGCCGCCCGAGAATCCACCGTCGCCTGCGAAGTCGGGTGGACGTTCCCGCATGTCGGCCAAGAAGTGGCTCGTCCTCGGGCTCGCCGTGATCGTGCTGGCCGGTGTCGGCGTCGGCACCTGGTTCGTGCTGAGGCCGAAAGCCACCGCGACCGGTTCGACCAGCCGTACCGTCCAGGTGACCAAAGGCACCCAGACGATGTCGGTGGCCTTCGACGGCACGCTGAGTCCCCGCAAGCAGTCGAACGTGAACTTCAGCGTCTCGGGCACGGTCACCTCGGTGAACGCGAAGGCCGGGCAGACCGTCAAGAAGGGTCAGAAGCTGGCTGTCGTGGACGACGCCGACCTGCAGGACGCGGTGGACCTGGCCGAGGCCAACCTGACAACGGCGAAGGCCAACCTCTCCGACGTGTACGACAACGACGGCAGCAGCGCAGCGATCACCTCGGCCAAGGCGCAGGTGAGCTCGGCCAAGGCAGCGCTCGCCCAGGCCAACACCAACCTCGACGACGCCGTGCTCCGCTCGCCCATCAGCGGGACGGTGGCCAGCGTGAGCCTGGAGGACGGCGACACGGTGACCGGCTCCGGCAGCTCCGGCTCCGGTGGTTCTGGCGGCTCAGGCGCGTCGACCACCTCGACAGCCAGCAGCGCCCAGTTCGTTGTCATCTCCACCAGCACCTGGAAGCTCGAGGGCAGCGTCGGTAGCGCCGACCTCCCCAGCCTGAAGGCCGGTCAGGCCGTGGCCATCACCACCGACGCGACCACGGACAAGCTCACCGGCACGGTGGCGTCCGTTGGCATCGTTGCCACCTCGACCAGTGATGGCGTGGCCACGTTCCCGATCGTGATCAACCTCGCCGGCACGCACAAGGACCTCTACTCCGGCACCACGGCGTCCGCTGTGATCACCACCGGCAGCTATCCCGACGTCCTCACCGTCCCGACGGCAGCGATCCGCACGGAAGACTCCAGGACAGTCGTCACCAAGGTCACGGGCACCACCACAGCGATCACTGAGGTGACGATCGGCACGGTGTTCGGCAGCTTCACCGAGATCAAGAGCGGCCTCGCCGAGGGCGACTCGGTGCAGATCACGTTCACCCGGCCGACCTCGACCTCCACGGGCTCATCCTCCGGCCAGGGTGGCGGCTTCGGCGGCTTGGGCGGCGGCCTCACGGACGGCGGCGGACCTCCTGCCGGTGGCGGCGCCGCGCCGGGTGGGACCGTCCGATGAGCCTCCAGCTGAACATGCGGGGTGTCCGCAAGACCTACGCCACCGGCGCCGTCGAGGTGGA
>JBBRIY010000252.1:0-4433 GCA_038220215.1 Propionibacteriales bacterium | reverse complement strand
GGGGGGGCGGGGACCCGGGGGCCGAACATACACCCAAACAACCCTGTCCGCCCCCCCCCCCGTTTTTTCCTGCTGGGGGGGCCCCCCGGCCCCCCCCACATCCCCACAACTCGGGAATCAGGGTTGGGAATCAGGGGGTAGCGGTGACCCGGGCGACATTGGCCGCGAACGCCGCCTGTGGTCCGCCTGGTGGGTCGCCGAGCACGTAGTGCTTCATCTCCAGCCGGCGGGCGCGCAGCGGGTCGGCGCCGAGGGCATCGGCCAGCGCAGCGTCCAGTTCGGTGAGGCCCGGCGTCAGTCGGTACGAGCCGGCCTGGGACGGATAGCGCCGGGCGAACTCGCGCCCGGAGAGGCCGTCGGGGTCGCAGACGAGTACCGGCCGCTCGGTCTGCAGGAAGTCGGAGACCACACTGGACACGTCCGAGATGAGCACGTCTGCACGGACCAGGCATTCGGTGAGCGTGGAGACCGCGCCGGTCGACACCTGGTGCCCACCGGGAGCGCCCTTCAACAGGTCAGTGATGGTGTCAACGGCTGTCAGCATCGACGGCCGCAGCACGCCGCTGGACGGGTGCGGCCGGAACCAGACCTGCACGTCCGGGCGGTCGGAGAGCAGCCGCTTCACGAGGTCGACGCCCATCGTGTCCAGCGAGGAATGGGTGGTCGCCTCGTAGTAGCCCTCGAAGGTGGGGGCGTACAGCACCACGACCGGCTGCTGCCACGTCGGCCCGACCGGCAGTCCGGCGACCTGGGGTCGTCCGATCACGGCGAAGCGCTCTGGTGCCATCGGGATGCGGGCCTTCGCGAACCGGTCGACGCCGGCCTGACCGGCCACCCAGTTCTCATCGAAGATGCGGACGAGCGCGCTGGCGCTGGTCGCCTTGTCCGAGTCGCCGTGGGCCAGCATGACGTGCAGAAGGTTCGGGTCGCGCAGGAGGTTGGAGTTCTTCTCCCCGTACGCGAGGTAAAAGGCCGCGCGGACCGACGGGAGGACGAGGCTCTCGACGTGCCGGGTGGTGGCGGCGTAAATGACGGCGTGGCGGGTGGCGGCCAGCGGGCCGAGTTGGCTGGCCTCGCGCACGATGATGATGCCGTTGCGGGGCTGGGCATCGAAGGCCGGCAGCCATTGGTTGGCGATGTACTTCGACTGTCGTGCCGCCAGGGAGACATAGATCACGAAGACGGGGCCACGGCCGGCGAGGTCGGCGAGGAGGGAATCGGCCGCGGCCTGCTGGCCGGCGCGCAGCTTCCGTGCCTCCAGCAGGGTCCAGGCGAGGTAGGCAAGGGTCGCGGCCACGAGGGCGGCACCGACGGCGATGACCGAGCCGGACGCCGTGACGGTGGGGGTGGACATCAGCGGGTCGTCGGCAGCAAGCGCCTTCGCGAGGGCGACGAACTCGATCAGCAGCAGGATGGCCGGATAGCCGACCCCGCGGGCGTAGAGGCGGACGTGCGCGACCATGGCCGGTGGCTGCGTCCCGGCGTCCGGCTGGTAGGCCAGCGGCGGCGAGGAACGCCACAACCAGGTGGCCAGCACCGGCTGGACGCTCCAGGCCAGTTGCACGAACAGCACGACCACGACGTAGGCCAGGCCGGCCCAGGGCTCGCTGACGGTCCGGAAGATCAGCGCGGAGGCGATCAGGCTCTTCACGAGGGCGCGCACCTGGTAACGAAGGCCGACCAGGTCCATGAGTCGCGCGATCGGGCTGTCTGCCGGCGTTGCCAGCCACTCGGCAAGGGCGCCGACTGTCCAGGCGGCGAGGCCGAGCCACGGCAGTCGAAGCCAAGCAGCGACCACGAGGACGAGGATGGTGATCACGAGGAGGGCCAGCTGACCTGCTCCGGCGGTGGTGACCAGGCGGTGCGGCAGGCGTCCGGGCCACGCGGCTCGAGCCACCTCTTCCCATTCGGGCACCGGGGCACGGCCGAGGTTGGCGATCGATCTGCCGCGCTTCACGCCGCTCAGCCTATGGGAGCGGTGGGGGGCAGGTCCGCGCTCAGGCGCGGATGGCGACGTGGACGTGGTTGAAGTGGTTGGCGTTGAGGCTGCCGCGATCGGCCATGTGCCGCCAGTGCGGGCTGCGCGGCGTCCAGATCTTCTGCTCGAAGATGATGTGATCGACGTTGAAATCCTTGGCGTGCTTGATCAGGTAATTCGCGATGCGGTGACCGAGGGCACTCTCTGCTCGCGGGGTGAGCATGATGTCGACCGCGCGACCGTTCTTGTGGAACGCCATCCCGCCGGCCCGCCAGCCGCCGTAGGAGTTGACGGCAGGGAAGAGTGCGCACACCGACCGGTAGATGTGGACGGTGTCCTTGCGCAGCCTGTTCTCGACACGCGAGCCGCGCGGGCATGGGTCCCAGGTGGTGCCTGCTGCCTCGACGGGAACGGCGTCGGTGAGGCTGGACTCGAGGACCCAGCCGTAGCCCTTGTCGAACTCGATCTTGCGGTACTTGCCTTCGACGTCAGAGGTCGCGCTGACCCGGACGCCGGTCTGCAGGGCACCGAGCAGCTTGCCCGAGGTCTTGGCCTCATGACGGACGTTCAGCGAACCGGTGGTGTACAGCCGGGAGAGGCTCAGCAGGGCGAGCGGCGCCTTCTTGCTGCTCGTGGTGGCGGCGAGGGGCGCTGCGAGCTGGTCGGCGGTGACGGTGCGCGTGGTCTCCACTGCCGGCGCGGCCGCAGCAGCCGCTGCATTCGGGACGAGGCTGGGAGAGGTGGCCACGTCGGTGGTGGCCGAACCCAGGGCGACAGCCGCCCCACCGTTGCTGCCAAGGAAGACGGCGCCTGCGGTGGCTGCGACGGTCACGGCAGCGAGGGTGATACCGCTGCGACTGAGGACACGATCCGTGATCGTGGGAGCGGCCCGGCGGGCGGCCGCGTGGCGCGTGGCAACGCCATCGGTGTTGAGGTCAACCCTCCGGAGGGCAGGCTCAGCCGTCTCGATCGGGTCGGCGACCCGACGGGGCTGGTACATGCGCATCCATCCTGACGAAAACTGAACCGGATTCTCAGGATAACTTAAGGATTTATGACGGGCAACCCTCAATAAGGGGCCAACCCTCACCGGTCGACGCGAACGTCGGCAATACTTTCGACCGAGGGACGCGATGGCGCGCACCTCGGCGGAGGGGACATGAAGCCACTGGTGGTCGGCCTTGCAGCGCTGGCTCTCGCCCTGACGCTCGGCCTGAACGCTCCCGCGCGTCCGGCCCAGGCGGAACCGGCCGGCGGCATCGTCCTGCAGCACGTCCTTCCCGCAGCCCCGTCCAAGACGACCAAGCCCAAGCCCAAGCCCAAGCCCAAGCCCAAGCCCAAGCCGTCAGCGACGCCCACACCGTCCGCCTCGCCGACGGCGAAGCCGAGAGGCCGTACGGCTGCAGAGGAAGAAGGCGAGCGCTGGGTCCAGATCGCCCTGGTTGTCGGTGGCGGCCTCCTGGGCGCCGTGGCCCTCTTCTTCGCGATCGGAGCCCTGCTCCGCCGCCGTCCCAAGCCCAAGTCCTGACCGCGCCCGGACCAGATTGGGGACGGTTCCAAACTCGGTCCACCCATCTCGCTGGACCAAGTTGGACCAAGTTGGGGACGGTTCCAAACTCGGTCCACCCATCTCGCTGGACCAGATTAAGAACCGTCCCCAATCTGGTCCGGGCGACGGGCGGGACGTCGACGGTCAGTCGTGGAGGCGCCACTGCTGAAGCGTGACGCGGAGGCCGTCGAGGCTCTCCCCCGAGGCGAGGGTTGCCGTCACAAGGGCACTTGGCCAGACTGCGACCGCGCCGGCCTCCAGCCAGAGTTCGGCCTGGTAGCGCTCGAGACGGCCGGTGGCGATCAGTGGCGCAGGCCGCACCAGCTCGGGCAGGGTGCGGGCGTAGGCCGTGCCGAACGCCTCTGTGGGCACCAGTTGCACACCGGCGGCTCCCGCGACCATCCCCGCGTGCAGCTCGGACGGGGTGAGTCCACCCAGGATCACCGGGAGTTCGGGGACAGCTGCCACGAGTTCGGGCAGCAGGTAGGTCGAGGCGGCGAAGACAGCACCGGCAGCGGCGGCAGCCACCACCTGGCCGGCCTCGGTGACGTCGTGGACGCCGACCTTCGCCCGCCGTCCGAACATCCGAAGCAAACCGGTGAGGTCCTCCAGTCGCGTCACGGGGACCGACCACAGCCGAAAGCCCTCCTGGCACAGCACCTCACAGGCGGGCACGAGATCGTCCAGCTCGATGTCGGGCAGCGAGACGATCACTTCGTGCATGCCGAAGTCCGGCAACTCAGGTGTCACGCGCCCATACTGCCTGATCCGGTGACACCCGGCGGACAGCGTGGTTAGCTGAGCGGAAGAGTCACGCCGAGGAGGACCGATGGAGATCACCAGTAGCGGCATCCCCGCAAACTCCGAGATCGACCTGCGTTTCGCTGAGCCAGGGGTTGGCGGCAC
>JBBRIY010000251.1:0-4462 GCA_038220215.1 Propionibacteriales bacterium | reverse complement strand
CCGGCGCACCTTGGTTTCGCTGCGGTGGCGGGCCGCAAGCGCTCCCTCCACGTTGTCGAGCATGTGGTTGAAGGCCAATCCGACCTGGCCGACCTCCGAGGCGGGGTTCGCATCGCCGGGCGCTACCCGAATCGGTACGTGACCCTCGCCGCTGTCCAGTGGGAGGTTGGAGACCTGGGTGGCTGTGGCGGCCAGCCGGGTGAGCGGACGCAGGCTGCGCTCGACCACGCGCCGGGCACCGACGTAGGAGAGCAGGATCGCGGCGAGGGTCAGCAGGCCGGCCATGATCAGCAGGCTGGTCATCGGGCGGGTGACTTCGCGGTAGGGCAGGCCGACAATGGTCTTCACTCCACGCTGCTCGCTCACCAGCACCCGGTACAGCCCGGCGCCGGGTACGTTCAGGTTCACCGGTTCGGCTGACGGCTCAAGGGTGTCTGCCAGGTCCTGGACCGTCGCCTGGGTGACGCCATCGGGCGTGGAGCCAAAGGAGTAGTAGACGACGCCGTCGATGTCCTTTGCGGTGTCGACGCGCAGGAGCCCCGCTCCGCCGAGGTCACCGGGACCGTTCTGGTCGCCGTCATTGACCGGTGGGTTGCGGCCCTGGCGTCCCGATGCGACCTGGAGTCGGTCGTCGACCTGGCGTTGCAGGATCTGAAAGCTGGCGAGCGTGGTGAACAGGGTCAGCACGATCGTCACGAGGGCGACCAGCGCCGTCGTGCGCGTCACGAGCTGACGGCTCAGCGTCCCCTTCCCCATGGGCGACGGGACGGCAGCCTTCGCCGGTTGCGGGAGCGTCATTCAGCGGCCGGCTTGAGCACGTAGCCGGCGCCCCGCATCGTGTGGATCATCGGTGGGCGTCCCAGGTCGATCTTCTTGCGCAGGTAGGAGATGTACAGCTCGACGACGTTGGCCTGGCCACCGAAGTCGTAGTTCCAGACCCGGTCGAGGATCTGGGCCTTGCTCAGCACGCGGCGCGGGTTGCGCATGAGGTAGCGCAGCAGCTCGAACTCGGTGGCGGTCAGGCCGATGATCTCGCCGGCGCGCGCCACCTCGTGGCTGTCCTCGTCGAGAATCAGGTCGCCGACGACCAGCTGGGACTCATTGCGCAGTGTCGTCGCTCCCGAGCGGCGCAGCAGGGCCCGCAACCGGGCGACCAGCTCCTCGAGGCTGAACGGCTTGGTGACGTAGTCGTCGCCGCCGGCGGTGAGTCCACCGATGCGGTCGTCGAGGGCGTCCCGTGCCGTGAGGAAGATGACCGGCACGTCGGGCTGCTCGGTGCGGATACGTCGCATCACCTCGAGGCCGTCGAAGTCCGGCAGCATCATGTCGAGCACGATCGCATCCTGGCGCACCTCGCGTGCCGTCTTGACCGCCGCGAGACCGGACGCGGCTGTGGAGACCTCCCAGCCCTCGTAGCGCAGCGCCATGCTGAGCAATTCGGTGAGGCTCGTCTCGTCGTCGACGGTGAGTACCCGGATCGCGGTTCCGTCGGGGCGGGTGAGCGCTTCCTGTCCGCTTCGCGCAGTGATGGCCATGGCTCAACTATCCCAGCGCCGCGTGAGCGTCGGCTGGCAGTTTCCTGTGCGAACCCTATGACTCCCCCGCACGGCGGCAGGCCCGGGGTAACCTTGTCCGCGCCCGGTGGCCGCCGGCCAACAGACCCGGCAGGAGACAGGATGCGCATCGTCCGCGGCGTCGCCGGACTTCTGGGCGAACTGCTCATCACCATGGGTGTCATTCTCGTGCTGTTCGTCGGGTGGCAGCTGTTCTGGACAGACGTGGTCGCCGACTCCGACGCCGGCCAGGTGGTCACGACCATCGAGGACGACCCTGCCGGCCCGCAGTGGGTGCAGCCGAAGCAGGCGAAGTTGGGGGACGCGTTTGCGATCGTGCGGATCCCGCGGTTCGGCGCCACGTTCGCGCGGCCGCTGTACGAGGGCACGACCAGGGACGTCCTGATGCGCGGCATAGGGCACTACGAGGCGACGAGCCTGCCCGGCGCGATCGGCAACTTCGCGATGGCCGGCCACCGGACCACCTACGGCAAGCCGTTCAACAAGATCGACAAGCTGGTCGATGGCGACGTCGTGCTGGTCGAGACCAGGGACACCTACTTCGTCTACCGCGTGACGGCCCACCTGATCGTGCCACCGACGCAGGTGTCCGTGCTGTTGCCCGTACCGGACCGGATGGATGCGAAGCCGACCGTTGCCACCCTCACCCTGACCAGCTGCCACCCCGAGTTCAGCGCGCGCGAGCGCTTCGTCGTCCACGCAGAACTCGACGCCACCTATCCCAGGGACAAGGGCGTGCCCACCGATGTGTTGAAGGTTGGTGAGTGACATGTCGTTCTACGGGCTGATCTGGCGCATCCTGCCGGGACCTACGGCGTTGAAGGTGGTGGAGGCGCTGATCCTGGCGCTGGCCGTTGTCGCAGCGCTGTTCACCTGGGTGTTCCCGCTGATCGCGCCCTTCATGCCGTTCAACGAGACCACTGTCGGGCAGTGACGGCTCAGCGGTAGCCGAAGGCCTTGGCCCCCAGGATCACGTCGGTCCAGGTCAGGTCGTAGTCTTCGACACGTCCGGGACGGGCCGTGGTCGTGGGGTCCTCAAGGGTGAGCCGGATCATCCGGCCGACCGCCTCGTCCTCGCCCTGAGCGCGAATCTCGACCGAACCGTCCGCCTTGTTCTCGGCGTGGCCGGAGAGGTTCAGGTACCGCGCCTCGCTGGTGGCCCACCACCGGAAACCAACGCCTTGCACGCGTCCGCGGACGGTGATGACGACGGCGAGCATGGCGCCCATTCAACGCCAGCCGGACCGTCGCTTTCAACACCGCGCCGTCTCTTTCAGCACCGCGCCGCGGGTTCACCGACGCTCCACCGGTAGGCAACAAGGTTCGAGAGCCCCCCGACCCGACCGCGTCTTCTGGAAGGATGCTCGCCATGAGCGAATCGGTCCGCGAAGTACTCACCTGGGAGATGTTCGGGAAGGCTGCCCGCGAGCTGGCCCAGCAGGTGGTCGATTCCGGCTTCGAGCCCGACCTGATCCTCTCCATCACCCGTGGCGGCATGCTGCCGGCCGGCACGATGAGCTACGCGATGGGCATCAAGAACCTGCACATCATCAACGTCGAGTTCTACACCGGGGTGGACGAGCGGCTGCCGCTGCCCGTGCTGCTGCCGCCTGTGCCGGTGGCCGTCGACCTTTCCGGCCAGACCGTCCTGATCATCGACGACGTCGCCGACACCGGCGAGACGCTGCGCATGGTCCGCGACTTCTGTGAGGAGCATGTGGCGGAGACCCGCACGGCCGTGCTGTACGAGAAATCGCAGTCGGTGGTGAAATGCGACTACGTGTGGAAGCGCACCGACGAGTGGATCTCGTTCCCCTGGTCGAGCGAGCCGCCGCTCGTGGGCCGCTCCACCGATAACTAGGCGCCGGGTGTGACGTGGCCCACCGTAGATGGTGGACCGATTCACACTCAGGGTGCATCCGGCTCAGCTGAGAGCGACGACGACCTTCTCGATGCGGCGCTGACGGGTCGCCGCGGCCTTCGCGTCCGTCACCGCGCGCACGTGCTCCTTGCGGTGTGACGGTGCCAGCGCGTCGAAGGCTGCCCGCACCCCCGCCGCCTCCAGGGCTTCGGCAAGGTCGTCCGGTAGCGGGGTGTCGCGCGCGGACGTGTCGTGGGTGAGGGTGACCTCGTGGGTCTCGCCGCCGGCGACGCCCGCCGCCGCACGGTGGACGGAGGCAACTCCCACCAGGTACTGCCCGCCCATCACGGCGATCGTGGACGGGTAGCTGTAGCCGTTGATGGTGACGATCACCGGCACGCGCTTCCCGGCGCCGAAGCCGTCAACGATCTCTTCCGGCACCACGATGCCGACGTTGTTGCCCGTCAGCAGCAGGGTGGTGGTGAAGCTCGCCATGGTGTCCTCCTTCGCAGCTCCGGGGATCATGCCACGACGGGAACGCGCGCGACAGCCCTTCCGGTGGTGGCGATCACCACGCCGCCGAGCACCAGCAGCATGCCGGCGACCTGCAGCGGCGCAAGCGTCTCGCCGAGCACGGCGACTCCGAGGATGGCGGCTGTCAGGGGCTCGGCCAGCCCGAGCGTGATCGCCGCCGAGGCCGACAGGTGTTGCAGCGCTGCGCCCATGAGAAGGTACGAGACCACGACGGTGACCCCGCCCAACCAGAGCGCGACCGCGAGGCCCCGCGGCTCGGCCAGCCACGAGTTGTCGGTGAAGGGCAGGACGGCAGCGCCGAACAGGCCGCTGGTGCCGACGATGGCAGCCGTCGCCGGAAGGGTGGCGACGCCGTGCTGCACGACCTCGGCGGCGGCCACGGCGTACCCCGCGTACGCGGCCCCGGCCACCAGTGAGGCCAGCACCGCGACCGGCTGCAGCGTCACCGTCCGTCCGAGCACCCCGGAGAGCAGCAGGATGCCGACCACGGCCA
>JBBRIY010000250.1:0-4470 GCA_038220215.1 Propionibacteriales bacterium | reverse complement strand
GTCGTCCTGGTGGTGCTGATCGGGGGTGGCGCCTGGTGGTGGTGGAGCTCGACGCAACCGAGCACCGCCAGCGCGCAGGAGCAGGTCAGCGGCTCGGTGGAGGCCAACGAGTACCAGGTCGCCGCAGCGCTCAGCGGACGCATCACAGACGTCAAGGTGGCCGAGGGTGACAAGGTCACCAAGGGCCAGGAACTGATCCTGCTCGACCAGTCCGCGACCAAGCTCGTACTCGACCAGGCCAACCAGGGAGTCGCCGCAGCCAAGGCCGCGCTCACCAACGCGAAGGACGACAAGGACTCCACCAAGGCCGACATCACCGCGGCCGGGGCCCGGCTCAAGCAGGCGGAGGCTGCGGTCAAGCTCGCGAAGGTGCAACTCGGCTACACGATCGTCACTGCGCCGCGGGACGGCACCGTCGTCTCCCTCACGACCAACACGGGCCAGAACGCCGGGCCGGGCAAGACCCTGCTGACGATGATCGATCCCACCGACCTGTTCGTCCGGGTGTTCGTGCCCGAGCCGGACCTCGGCACGGTAAGGACCGGCGAGCCGGCGACGCTGATCACCGATGCGGGCGCGAGCTACCAGGGCACGGTGAGCTTCATCGCGAGCCAGTCCGAGTTCACGCCGAACAACGTCCAGACCAAGGACCAGCGCGTGAAGCTGGTGTTCGAGGTGCGCGTGCGTGTCAGCGACACCAGCGGGAGCCTCAAGGCCGGCATGCCGGTGGACGTGACCTTCGCCTGACCATGACCGCATCCACCACGGCCGCCCCGGCCATCCGCGCCGCCGGGCTGCGACGCAGCTTCGGTGACACCGTCGCCATCGACAACCTCGACCTCGAGGTCGGCGACGGTGCGGTGTTCGGGCTGCTGGGGCCGGACGGGGCCGGCAAGTCCACGCTGATCCGGATGCTGGCAACCGTCCTTCGCCCGGACGGGGGCGAGGCGAGCGTCTTCGGCCACTCGGTGACGACGGACGCCGGCCAGGTCACCCCGCGGATTGGGTACATGTCGCAGCGCTTCTCGATGTATCCCGACCTTTCGGTGGCAGAGAACATGGACTTCTTCGCCACCATCCGCGGCGTGAGCAAGGCCGATCGCCGCACCCGTTCCGCCAGCCTGCTCGAAGGGATGGGGCTCGCCGAGTTCACCAAGCGCCAGGCGCAGCACCTGTCCGGCGGCATGAAGCAGAAGCTGATGCTGGCCACCACCCTGATGCACGAGCCCGACCTGCTGCTGCTCGACGAGCCGACCACCGGCGTCGACCCGGTCTCGCGCCGCGAGTTCTGGCGCATCCTCGCCGGGCTGCACCGGGCCGGCAAGACCGTGCTCGTCGCGACGCCCTACATGGACGAGGCCGAGCGCTGCACGCAGATCGCCTTCCTCGACCAAGGGTGCATCAGGCAGTTCGGAACCCCGGACGAGATCAAGGCGCGGGTCCCGGGCCGGCTGGTGGAGGTGTCCGCCACACAACCCCGCGCGGCGCTGGCCGCCGTCCAGGCCATGCCGGGCGTGGAGTCCGCCCACCTGCTCGGCGACGTGGTGCGCGTGCTGTGGTCGGGTACAGCGGAGCCCGAGCAGGCGCTCGGCGCAGCGCTGGCGGCGGCCGGGGTGGACGGCGCCGGCACCCGCGAGGTCGCGCCCGACATGGAGACCGTGTTCGCCTACCTGGCGGGGAAGAGCGCCGAGTCATGAGGCAGGCGATGATCCGCATCGGCGCCATCGTGCGCAAGGAGTTCCGCCACCTCGGGCGCGACCCGCGGATGCTGCTGGCCGTGGTGATCACGCCCGTGCTCCAGCTGCTCCTCTTCGCCTACGCGATCAGCTTCGACGTCGACCACGTCGCGACGATCGTGATCGACTTCGACAAGACCCCCGCCAGCCAGCGGTACCTGCAGCAGTACGAGGGCTCGCCCTTCTTCCAGGTGGTCGCCCACGGCGGTTCACTCGCTGCCGTCGACGACGCCTTCGACCACAACACCGCCCGCGTCGCGATCGTGATCCCGTCGGGCTTCTCCCGGACGCTCGCCTCCGACGCGGCCGCGCAGGTCTCCGTCCTCATCGACGGCAGTGAGCCGAATGCAGCCAAGATCTCCCAGGCCTATTCCGTGGCGCTCAACCAGCTCTACGGCCAGCAGCTCACCCGGGACTGGGCCGACGCGCAGGGCCTTGACCTGTCCAGCTTTGGCCTGCTTCAGCCGCGGATCCGAACCTGGTACAACCCGGAGCGGCGCAGCTCGGACTTCCTGATCCCCGGCCTGATGGTGGTGATCATCGCGATCGTCACGGTGCAGCAGACGGCCGTCACCCTCGTCCGGGAGCGTGACCTGGGAACGCAGGAGCAGCTCGAGGTCAGCCCGATGCGCCGCATCGAGCTGATGGTTGGCAAGCTGCTGCCCTGGACGCTGATCGCCTTCCTCGACGTCGCCATGATCACCGGGCTCGGCCGGGTCCTGTTCGACGTGCCACTGCGAGGCGACTTCTGGGCCCTGGCTGTGGGGGCAGCGCTGTTCGTGTTCGCATCGCTGGGCATGGGCCTGCTGATCTCCGCGATCGCGCCGACCATGGACACCGCCAACATCATGGCGTTGCTGATCGCCTTCCTGCCGTCGTTCCTGCTGTCGGGGTTCGCCTTTGCGCTCGACCAGATCCCGGTCTTCCTGCAGTGGATCAGCTACGCCTTCCCCGCCCGGTACATGGTGACGATCTCCCGGGGTGTCTTCCTCAAGGGGGCGGGGTTCCCAGAACTGTGGCCAGAGATGGTGTCGCTGGTGGCCTACGCCGTCGTGATGCTCGTGATCTCCTCTGTCCTGTACGGACGGAGGTCGCGCGCATGAGCCCCAAGCGCATCCGGCTGCTGATCTGGAAGGAATTCATCCAGCTCCGGCGCGACCCGCTGCTGATCCGGCTGCTGCTCCTGATGCCGGTGCTGCAGCTGATCCTGTTCGGGTACGTCGTCGCCGTCGACGTCCGCAACCTGTCCACGGCCGTCGTCGACCTCGACCACACGAGCACGTCGCGGGCGCTGGAGTCGGCCTTCAGCGGCTCGGGCTACTTCACCATCACCCAGCACGTCGCCAGCGAGGACGCCCTGCGTCCACTGCTCGACAGCGGGACGGTGAAGGTCGCGCTGGTCATCCCGCGGGGCACGCAGGACCGGCTGACGCTCGGAGAGACGGCACCCATCGGCATCATCGTCGACGGCTCGGACTCCCAGATCTCGGCCGTCGGCAGCGGGTACGCGTCCCAGATCGTCGCCGAGTTCAACAGCCAGCGCCGCAACGACCTGGGCATCCAGGTCACTGCGCCGACCGTGGACGCCCGCGTGCGGGTGATGTTCAACCCGACGCTCGACCCGATCAACACGATGATCCCCGGGCTGATCGCGGCGATCATGATGATCTCGCTGATGGTGATCATGAGCCAGGCCGTGGTCAAGGAGCGCGAGTCGGGCACGCTGGAACAGATGTTCGTCACCCCGATCAAGGCCACCGAGTACCTGATCGGCAAGCTCACGCCCTACGCGGCCCTCGCCACGGCGCAGATGCTGCTGGTCGCCGCCGGCGGGCTGTTCTGGTTCAGGGTGCCATTCAACGGCAGCATCTGGGTGGTACTCACGGGGTTGTTCCTGTTCATGTTCACCTGCCTGGGCCTTGGCCTGCTGATCTCGCTGGTCTCGCGTACGCGGCACCAGGCGCAGCAGGCGGTGATGTTCATCATGATCCCGACGATGGTGCTCTCCGGCTTCATCTTCCCGATCGCATCGATGCCCGCGATCATCCAGCCACTGACGAACCTGATCCCGCTCACCTGGGCCCTCCTGGTGCTGCGCGGCGCCTTTGTGAAGGGCAGCGGCTTCGAAGCCCTGGCGGTGCCGATGCTTGCCCTCGTCGGGTTCGGCGTCGTGATCTTCGGTGCGGCCATCATCGCCACCCGTCGCCGAATCTCGGAGTAGGAGCCCTCATGAGCGAATCCCCCGCGATCTCCGTCCGCGGCCTCACCAAGACCTTCGGCGACTTCACAGCCGTCGACGGCATCGACTTCGACGTCCCCCGCGGCGAGGTCTTCGGTTTCCTCGGCCCCAACGGCTCGGGCAAGACCACCACCATCCGGATGCTCACCGGCACGCTGCGTCCGAAGTCGGGCAGCGCCGAGGTACTGGGCGAGGACGTGGTGCGCCACCCCGACCGGGTGCAGCGGCGGATCGGCTACATGTCCCAGAAGTTCTCGCTGTTCGAGGACATGACGGTCGACGAGAACCTGAAGTTCTACGCCGGGGTCTACGACCTGCCGCCGGAGAAGTTCGCGTCCCAGCGCGAGTACGTCCTGAACATGGCCGACCTGGTGGGACGAGAGAACGAGCTCACCCGCAACCTGTCGGTCGGCTGGCGCCAGCGGCTGGCGCTCGGCGCTGCGACCATCCACGAGCCAGAGCTGCTGTTCCTCGACGAGCCGACCTCCGGTGTCG
>JBBRIY010000249.1:0-4471 GCA_038220215.1 Propionibacteriales bacterium | reverse complement strand
TGGGCCAAGGGCAAGTACGAGAACGCCGAGGAGATGGAGTTCGAGACCCCGCTGACCTCGCTGGTGTGGATCACCTCCATCGTCTCCATCCTGCTCACCTTCGCCATGTCGTTCCTGATGCTCGCCACCCTCCCCGGCCAGTCGAGCCTGTGGTGGCAGCTGTCGCTGATCGTCAGCTTCGGCACCCTTGCCGGCGCGGTCATCCCCGAACTGGTCAAGGTGTTCACCAGCGTCAAGGCCAAGCACGTCGAAGAGGTCGTCAAGTCGGCAAAGGAGGGCGGGGCGTCACTCGACATCCTTTCCGGCCTTGTGGCCGGCAACTTCTCGGCGTACTGGCTGGGCATCGCGATCGTCGCCCTGATGAGCGGCGCCTATGGCGTCTCCACACTCATCCCGGCCGGCGCCATGGTCGAAGGTGTCATCACCGGCGGCATCATGCTGGTCCCGGGCGTCTTCGCCCTCGGCCTGGTTGCCTTCGGCTTCCTCGGCATGGGCCCGGTAACGATCGCCGTCGACTCCTACGGCCCCGTCACCGACAACGCCCAGAGCGTGTACGAGCTGTCCCAGATCGAATCCATCCCCAACATTGAGGCTGAACTCGAACGCGACTACGGCATCAAGCCCAACTTCCTGCGGGCCAAGTACCTGCTCGAGGCCAACGATGGTGCGGGCAACACGTTCAAGGCCACGGCCAAGCCGGTGCTGATCGGTACCGCAGCTGTCGGTGCGACCACGATGATCTTCTCGATCATCATGGGCCTCACGAACGGCCTGACGACCAACGTGGCGAACCTGTCGCTGCTGCATGTGCCGTTCCTGCTCGGCCTGCTCACCGGTGGCGCCATCATCTACTGGTTCACCGGCGCCTCGATGCAGGCCGTCACCACCGGTGCGTTCCGGGCGGTGCAGTACATCAAGGAGAACATCGACCTCGAGGGCACGACCAAGGCCACTGTCGAGACCTCCCGCAAGGTCGTCGAGATCTGCACCCAGTACGCCCAGAAGGGGATGTTCAACATCTTCCTTGGCATCTTCTTCGCCACGCTGGCGTTCGCCTTCGTCGAGCCGTACTTCTTCATCGGCTACCTGATCTCGATCGCCATCTTCGGGCTCTACCAGGCCATCTTCATGGCCAACGCCGGTGGCGCCTGGGACAACGCGAAGAAGATCGTCGAGGTCGACCTCCAGGCCAAGGGCACTGCGTTGCACGACGCCTCGATCGTCGGCGACACGGTCGGCGACCCGTTCAAGGACACCTCCTCGGTGGCTCTGAACCCGGTCATCAAGTTCACCACGCTGTTCGGAATGCTGGCGATCGAGCTCTCGCTCATCATCAACAACCCGGCCATCAACGGCGTCCTCGCCGTCGTCTTCGGCCTGGCCAGCGCCTACATGGTGTGGCGTTCGTTCTACGGCATGCGCATCGACCAGCCCATGCTGACCTCCGCTGACTTCGCCTACCTCAAGGACGGCGCAGACGCGCCCGAGGTGGACGCGGTTGTGAAGGAAACCATCGGGGCCTGACAGTCCTGGAACACCCGGAGCCCCGGACCGCTCGTCGGTCCGGGGCTCCGGCAATTCCAGCGTGAGCCAGCCCTAGACTGGTCCGGTGCCCACAGCCCTGACCCTCACCGATGTCAGGTTGAGCCTCGGGGGGCGTGTCGTGCTCGATTCCCTGAGCCTGAACGCAGCTGCAGGCGCGGTGACGGCAGTGCTCGGCCCCAACGGTGCAGGCAAGACGACGATGATCCGCTGCTGCACCGGAATCCTCACCCCCGAGAGTGGACGGATCGAGGTGCTGGGCGCCCCGGCCGGGTCTGCAGGGGCGAATGATCGGGTGGGCCTGATGCCGCAGGCGACCGGCGCCTGGTCCGGCGTGCGCCCCCGGGAACTCCTCGACTACCTCGCCGGCCTCTACGCCACCCCCCTGCCGCCCGGCCAGGTGGCAGCAGCTCTCGGCATCGATGCCTTCGCCGGCACCCCGTACCGGCGCCTCTCCGGTGGCCAGCAGCAACTCGTGAACCTCGCCGGGGCCATCATCGGACGCCCCGAGCTGGTCTTCCTCGACGAGCCGACGGCGGGCCTTGACCCGCACGTCCGCCGCCAGGTGTGGACGCTGATCCGCGACCTTCGCGCGGCCGGTGTCGCCGTCGTGCTGACCACGCATGCGATGGACGAGGCGGAAGCGCTCGCCGACCACGTGGTGCTGCTCGACCACGGGCGTCCGGTTGCCGCGGGGACAGTGCCAGAGCTGTCCGCCGGCCGAAGCCTGGAGCAGGCCTTCCTCGACCTCACCACCCGCCCCGACTTCTCCACCGGGGGTGCGGCATGAGTGGCCTCGACCTGACCCCTGCCGCCGCCCCGGCACCGTGGGCTTCCCGTGTTCGTCGTCACGCCCTGATCGAGACCCGGCTGGTGGTGCGCAACGGCGAGCAGTTGCTGCTCGCGCTGGTGATCCCCCTGGGCCTGATCTTCGCCAACGCCGCCGTGGGGGCGCGTCTCGGGATCGCCCGGGAACCGTTCATCGCCTCGGTGATCGCGCTGGGCCTGTGGTCGACAGGGTTCACGTCTGTCGCCATCACCACGGCGTTCGAGCGCCGCTACGGGGTGCTGGAACGCCTGGTCGCCACGCCCCTTCGTCGCGCCGACCTGCTGCTGGGCAAGGCTGCGATGGTCGCGACCGTCGCCCTCGGCCAGGCAGTGGTGCTTGCGGTCGCAGGCTTGCTCGCCGGATGGTCGCCGCAGGCGGGTCTGGTCAGCACCCTGATCGCCGTCGCCACCGTTGGGTTCGGGCTGGTGGCGTTCACCGGCCTCGCGCTCATCCTGGCCGGGACCGCGTCTGCAGAGCTGACCCTCGGCCTGGCCAACCTGGTGTACCTGCTCGGCGCTGTCGGTGGCCTGCTGGTGCCGCTGGCGGCCTTCCCCGCGTGGAGCCAGCCGATGCTCGCACTGCTCCCGACCACAGCCCTCGCAGAAGCCCTCCGGACGTGGTCGGGAGAGGCTGCAGCAGGACCTTTCCCGGGCTGGACCATCGTGGTCACCCTTGCCTGGGCCGTCATCGTCGTCGTTCTTGCCAGGAAGGTGTTCAGATGGACCTCGTAAGCTCCCCCGCCGCGCTGCGGCGCTGGACGGTCGCGTCGCTGGTCGCGAATGTGGGAATCGTGGTGACCGGCGGCCTGGTGCGCGTGACCTCGTCCGGCCTGGGGTGCTCGACCTGGCCGCAGTGCGAGCCGGGCTCCTACGTGCCACACCCGGACGCCGGCATCCATGCCTACATCGAGTTCGGCAACCGGCTGCTCACCTTCGTGCTGGTCATCGTCGCGATCGGCACCCTGCTGGCTGCCTGGCGGGCAAGGACCGCCGCCGGCCCGCCGCGTCCGCTGGTTCGCGGGCTGGCCATCGGGGTAATTGTCGGCATCCTCGCCCAGGCCGTCATCGGCGGCATCTCCGTGCTCGTCCAGCTGAACCCGTGGGTGGTCGGCGCACATATGGTCGTCTCGATCGCGCTGATCGTCGCCTGCGTGCTGCTGGTGCACGAGGCCTATGACCACCGGCCGGTCCCGGTGGCCCCGTCGGTCCGCCGCGTGATCCGCACCCTGCTGTTCTTCGGCGTGGCCGCCATGCTGCTCGGAGTCGTCGTCACCGGCGCAGGACCCAACTCCGGCGATGGTGGCGCGTCCCGCAACGGTCTCGACCTCGCGCAGACCGCACGGGTGCATTCGCTGACCGTATGGGTGGCGGTCGCCCTGACCATCGGCCTCGTTGTCGCCTGTCGGGCACATCCGGCGGCTCGCCGAGTCGTCGTGCTCGTGCTGGGCGTCGAACTCGTCCAGGGCGCGGTCGGCTACGCGCAGTACTTCCTCGCACTGCCCCCGGCACTGGTGACCCTGCACATGCTCGGCACCGCCCTGTTCACCGCATCCCTGGCCAGCCTCTGGTGGCGGACCCGCACCCCCCACCCCGAGTTGTCAGACTCAGGGAGGGCCATAGCCCACCGTGATTCTGACAAGTCGGCCAGGTGAGGGGCTAGAAGAGGAGCGGGTCGATCGCCGCTGCGATGAAGACGATCGCCAGGTAGCTGTTCGAGAGGTGGAACAAGCGCATGGGCTTCAGCTCGGCGTCCATCAGTCCCCGCTTTGCCCTCACGAGAAGCGCGACCGCCTCCGCCAGCATCGCGAGGCCGGCGACCAGCGCCACCACGGGATACAGCCAGCCGGTGTTGGCCACCGGCCACAGCACGAGGCTCACCGCGACGGTCAGGACGCTGTAGGCGAGGATCCGCCAGGCAACCGCCACCGGCGGCGCGACGACGGGCAGCATCGGGATGTGCGCGTTCTGGTAGTCCTCGCGGTACCGCAGGGCAAGCGCCCAGGTGTGGGGCGGGGTCCACGCGAACACGATCGCGAACAGCACCAGCGGGGGCCAGGCCACCTGGCCGGTGACGGCGGTCCAGCCGATCAGCGGGGGGAAA
>JBBRIY010000248.1:0-4492 GCA_038220215.1 Propionibacteriales bacterium | reverse complement strand
GCGCCGGTGGCGTGCACGTCGAGCAGAAGTCCCGGCAACAGGCTGGTGGCGAGGTCGCTCATGACCCTCTCCGATCGGCGAGCAGGTCGGACAGTTCGGTCACCAGACCGGCGGGCGGGAACCAGCTGAAGACACCCTTGCCGTCGCCCTGAGCCGGGCCACCCATGCCCCGCACGAACAGGTAGCCGACACCGCCCAGATGCTGCTCCGGGTCGTAGCCGGGGAGCCGGGCGGCAAGGAACCGGTGCAGCGCCACGCAGTAGAGGATCGCCTGCAATGGATAGTGCGTGCGCATCATCTCCGCCACCATCGCCGGTTCGTCGTAGTGGTCGAGGGTGAGCTCTTCCGGTCCGAGGCGGTTGGTCTTGTAGTCCACGACGACGAAACGGGGCCCGCCGCTGGAGTGGATCCGCAGAACGGAGTCAATGCTGCCGGTGAGGAACCCCCGAAGTGCCTGCCCTGCCAGTTGCGGCTGGGCGAGTTCTGCGGGGTACGCGGCGAGCGGGTCGTCGGTGGGAACCCAGCACCCGAGCAGGTCGGCAACCGCTGCGAGCGTCGTCCGCGAACCGGCGTTGCCCAGCGCGAACTCGAAGTTGAGCTCGCTGAGCCGGTCGCCCACCGGAATGCCGGCCAGTGCCAGCCCGTCGGTGAGCGTGCCGAGCGGGGTCAACAGGCTCGGCAGCATCCCCACGCCCAGGGCCTGCGGGGTGACGCCGGCAACCGGGAAGCGCAGGGCGGCCGCCGTGGTGGCCTCGAGCAGTCGTTCCCCGAGGGCTGCCTCGTCGGCGGGCTCTGGTGCGTACCAGTCGAGGTTCTCCAGCACCTCATGGACAAGGCTGCCGAAGGCCGCGCCGCCCGGTAGCGCTGCCATGGGGGAGGCCACTCCGGCCGTCGTGCCGATCACGGCGACGGCCGCTGCTGGCTCGTCGTCCACGAGGGACCCGGCCGTGAGGGCGATCGGCGGACGCGCGTGCACGGCCTCGGTGAGGCCGGAGTAGGACGTGCGCCGCCACAGCTGGTCGATGCCCCGGTCGAAGCGGGCAAGGGTGAGGTGTGCAGGACGGTCGGTGTCCGGGGCAAGCCGGGCCGGCGTCACCGGCAGGCAGTCCTCGACCAGGATCCCGGCCGGTGCCAGCCAGTCCAGGCCGGCCGGGTGGCCGTCGCCGGGCGGGGTGTCCAGCGGGTAGCTCGGTTCCGGGGGGCCGACCCGGTCGCGCCGGCGGAAGAGCATGCGGTGCAGCGGGGCCGCCTCGGTGTTGGCCCGCGTGCGCGCCCACCACATGGTCAGCTGGGACTGGGCGCGGGTGACCGCGACGTACAGGCTACGGAGCCGGTCCTCTGCCTGCTCGCCGGCGTGGATCCGCAGCCGTTCCGCGCGGCCCGGCGCGTCGCGTCCGCCGAGGTCGAGCACGCGGCGTCCACCCTCATGGAACGGGAGGCAGTTGTCGTTGTCGTCGTTGGGCACCCACAGGTCGGCAGCCTCGGGAAGCAGCACGACCGGGAACTGCAGGCCCTTCGCCTTGTGGACGGTCATGATCTGCACGGCATGCCGGTCAGTCTCCAGGCGACGGATCCGGTCGGAGCCCGCCGAGCGGAGCGCCACCGACTCGGCCAGCCAGGACACCAGCGCCTGGCCGCGGAGGCCGTCGGTGTGCTGGCCATGGAGGATTTCCGCGAGGTGGCGGTAGTCGGTCAGGTCCCGGTCACCCCGCGGCCGGCGCAGCACCCGTT
Source organism: Propionibacteriales bacterium (assembly GCA_038220215.1). Classification (GTDB taxonomy): domain Bacteria; phylum Actinomycetota; class Actinomycetes; order Propionibacteriales; family Propionibacteriaceae; genus Propionicimonas. The sequence goes on along the minus strand of JBBRIY010000248.1, from coordinate 2,761 downwards.
CGGCGAGGCTGCCGCCAGCCGGCCCGGCCTCTGCCTGCACCGCGGCAAACAGCGCTGCCACGCCCTGGCCGGAGAGCACGCGCGACCAGCCCTGAAGCAGTCCGGACCAGGCCGTGAGCTCTTCCTCGTCTGCCGTGGCGAGGCCGGTGAGGGTGCCGCCGACAAAGTCAGTGAGGATGGCTGCCCTCACCGCCGCGCGACGCGGCTGTTCCAGTGCCCGCAGGAGCGCAAGCCAATCCCGGGCCGCCGGGGTAGAGAAGATCGACTCGGCGCCGGAGAAGGCCACCGGCACCCCGGCGCCGGTGAGAGCCTCTGTGATCTGCTGGCCGCGCGCGTTGGTGCTGACGAGGATCGCGACGTCCCGAGCTTCCAGCGGCCGCGGGCCCGCGGCGTCCACCACGCAGGCGTCGCTGTTCAGGAGCCCGATCAGTTCCGCGGTCAGGTCCGCGACGATGCGCTGTCGTGCCTCGGCTGCGCGCAGTGGCTCGTCGCCGGTCACACAACGCAGCCGCACCGGCGCGGCCCACGGCGACCCGTCCGGCGCCACCAGCCGGGACGCCTGGTGGCTGGCCGTGACCGGGGGCACCCCGATGCCGTCGCCGAGCGTCGCATTGTGGAACAGCGCGTTGACGGCGTGCACCACGCCCGCGTCCGCGCGGTGGTTCTCGCCCAGGGAGTACTGCTCGGTCGCGGTCAGCACCGCATCGCTGTAGGCAACGACGTCCGCGCCCCGGAAGGCGTAGATGGACTGCTTGGGGTCGCCGATCAGCACCAGGGGCACCTGGTCGGCGAAGGCAGTGCGCAGGATCTCCCACTGCACCGGGTCGGTGTCCTGGAACTCGTCGACGAGCACCACCTCGCAGCGTCCCCGAAGCCGCTCCAGCCGTGGCTCAGCCTCCGGACCTCGCAGAGAGTCGCGCAGCCGCAGCAGTTGGTCGTCGAAGGAGTAGATGCCGAGCCGGCGCTTGCGCGCCGCCAATTCCTCACGGACGGCGGTGGCGAACGTCAGCCGCTCGGCCAGCCGGTCGTTGAGCCCTTCGGCGGGCACGAGGGGAGCGTCGGGCAGTTCGTCGGCCTCGCGGGCGAGCTTGCGAGCAGTGGCCAGGTCGAACGGAATGCCTCGCTGCTCGCGGGCGTAACGGGCGAGATACAGGTCCTCTACCACCTGGTCGCGGACGAGGCTGAGGTCCTCGACGAGCGTGGCCTGCGGGTCCGCCTCCGCCAGCACGCCCAGTTCGTTGAGCATCGCCTGGCAGAACTGGTGGATGGTCATGATGCTCGCGGCATCAAGGGTGGCGATCGCCCGGCGCAGGTTGGCCAGCCGGGACTCCACCTCGTCGCGGGGGCCGTCCAGCAGCAGCTGGTCGGTGGCGTCGGGGTCGGTCTCAAGGGTGCCGCCCAGCGCCTTGGTGAGCACGTCAGCGGTGCTGCGCATCCGGTCGCGCACCCGTGACCGCAGCTCTGCAGAGGCGATGCGGCTGAAGCTGATCACCGCGAGCCGGTCGGCCGAGACCCGGCCCTCGGCAAGATAGCGGGTCGCCAGCGCCGCGATGGCGTGGGTCTTGCCGGTGCCTGCGCTGGCCTCCAGTACGGCCGTGCCCAGCGGCAGGGGTCCGGCGGGGTCGAAGCGCCTCATGGAGACACCTCCGCATTGAGGAGCGGGACCCAGATGCAGGTCGCCAGCGCGCCCACGAGTGTCCGCTCCCGGGGGTCTGCGTCGGGCAGGGCAACCTCGGCGGCGGGGAGGTCGAGCAGTGCCGGGAAGGCGAAGAACGTGCGCCAGTAGTCGTCGGACTCCCACTCCCAGCAGCGCTCGAGGTTCTTGCGGCTCACCAGCGGGTCACCGGGGTCGCGGTGGCTGACCCGGTAGCCGGCCCACGCCGCACCGATCCGCGGCAGTGCCGGCAGCGGCCGGGACATTCCGAGGGCGTACAGGGCGAGGTAGCGGCCGAGGAGACCACGGGCGGCCTCCTGCGGTGGTGCGACCAGCATGGCCCGCCGGCCCTTGCCAACGACGCGCGCCTGCCAGTCGCCGGGCACGGCTGCCGCGAGCGCCAGCAGGCGCAGCCAGGCGGTGAGGCGGTGGCGCGGCTGCAAGCTGGAGAACTCCACCTGCAGCAGCTCCCTGCCATAGGTGGCGACGCGGCCGACCAGTGGCACCTGGCCGTGGCCGGGAACTGCGACGGTGAGCGCGAGGTCGTGCAGGCTCGGGTCCGGCAGGTCGGTGGGCACCTCACGCACGGAGCGGCGGGCTTCCGCGAGGACGCCCTCCAGCAGGGTGTTGCCCAGCTCGAACGGGGGCACGTCGCCGCGCAGCCACTCCGCGCGCTTGACCGCGTCCTCGTCGTGCCCTGCGCGCAGCCGGCCAAGGATCCGGTTTCCGATCTGCCAACGTTCGAGGTGGTCGGGCTCGATGGGGATCGAGTCGCCGGATTGCTGCTGGTCGCCCAGGCTGATGCCGGTGCGACCCCGCAGCAGTGCACGCGCGGGGTGGGTGAAGTACGCGGTGAGGTCGTCGAGGCTGACTCCGGTGGACAGGTCCTTGGCCGGCAGCGGCCCCAGTGGTGACGCCAGCGGTGGGACGACAGGTTCAGCAAGGCTTGCCAGGGCAGCGCGGTGTGCCAACGGGTCGGCGCTGGCCAGTTCGGGATGGGCAGGGTCGAAGTACCGGGTGTCGAACGGCTGCAGCGGGTGCTGGACGGTCACCGCTGGTGCGGCGCTCCTGCCGTCCGCCGTGGCAGCAGTCTCGTCGAGGGCTTCG